>JAFGHO010000102.1 GCA_016930085.1 Spirochaetales bacterium | reverse complement strand
TTATTCGTTTTTTTTTTTTTTTTTTTTTTGATCATGTGACATCAAAAACCCCGAATTCCCCCTTTTTTTCTTCAAATTCCATACTGAAACTGCTTATATTCCCGCTTTTTAGTTCATCTCAGGCCGTTTTTTCCGTTTTTCCGCGACAAATAATCCTTACTCATTTATAAGGATTATTTGTATTGACAGGAAGACGATAACGGCAATTGACCGCCGTTCCTCGAATATAATCAACTATCGGCATGACAAGGGCGTTTCTCTACAGGTTTTATTACATTTTGTTATTGCATAAATTCAGATTGTTTTAACACGAAGGGATTTAAGGAAGCCCGGGGCACGAAGGTCTCGAAGATAGAGAATACATAACGTGCCCATCGCGTCTTTCGTGTTATCAATCCTTTTTAATTATTGGAAGAAAAGAATAAAAAAAACCGGATTTTACTCTTGCGTTTTAGCGGTGAAATGAAACCGTAAATCCTCATTGATTTTCTTTCTCTGTGTGCCCCGTGAACTCCGTGTGAAACACTCTTCATTCCTCCAAAGTCTCACACAAAGCTCTCGAAGCACACAGAGAAGAATGTGTAGTTTTCTTAATCCTCCTCCTCTGTGTGTGTCCTGTGTGAAACAGGATTTATTTTACCGGGATTTCTTCGCCCATCATCAACCCCTGATGCTTTCTGTAAAGATATTGATCTTTTCCGTGGATACATCCGGCGGCATACCCCCCCCGCATGAGAAGATGACACGCGACGGATCATCCAGCACATCGTGCAGCCCCCGCGCAGCCTTTTTCACATCCTCGTTGCTTCCTCGCGCGAGTACGTCGCGCGGCGGGATATTTCCCAGCATGGTCACCTTGTTTTTTGTTGCGGCCTTGAGTTCGTTGAGGGGGATATCGAATCCCATATTGAAAAGGTTGATACCGATTTCGGGCAGATACGGAAGGGAAACCCTGCAATCGGCGTCGTTGTGGAAAAATTTGATGCTGACCTCTTTATTGTAGAGTTCCTTCAGATACGGCAGGCCGAACTCTGCAAACTCATCTTCCCCGACAAACCCGATCATATCGTCGAGGATCATGACGCCGTCTATCGAGGGAAAGGTCTCCCGCTGCACATCATGCCAGTCGAGGAGAAAATCGGTGATGATTCGAAGCAGCCGGTGGATCTCTTCCGGTGTGGTAAGCATACCGGTCATCAGTTCGGTCGTGCCCATCAGGTAGGAAGCGATATTGAGGTGGCCCCGGGAAACGGAAAAACGTATCCGGTGGCCTTCTTCTTCGATTTTCTCCTGATTGAGTTTGAGGCGGTTCAGGAGAAACGGGGTGAGTCCGTCCACCCCCGCTTCCGGCTTCGCGAGATTCGAAATATCGTCGATAGAAAAGATACATTTATGCGCATGCGGAAACTGATCGGCGGGAAACGTCGAGCGTGAGCCGAACGCTGAGGGCTCGCTGCACATGCCGTACTCCGACCAGAAGCCGGGCAGGAACATGATATCGGGAAATGTCCGGACCGCCCTGAGGTTCGCCTCGAGCCATTTTTCATCGCTGGTGAAATAATCCAGGATCGTCATCCCCGCCCAGTTCGGAAGCCATGGGCAGTCGATAATGAATCCGACCGGCAACGGTTCGATACGTTTCCCGTTGACAATGTCTATCAGATCGTTCCATTGGTTGTCAGTCATACCTTTATTCCTTTCGCGCTGTGTATTTGTATTTCTTTTGCCGTTTGTAACAACTCTCCATGGTACAGATCGCGCATCCGTAATCGCGCCGGACGGCATGCTTGCCCATCCCGATAACCCCGCTGACGGATTTAATCGGGATCATCAAACCCGATTCCGTCAGGCTGACACGGGAGAATCCCTCAGGCAGGAAAGAAAACAGCTTTTTCTGTTCGGCGACATTCCAGCCGCAATAACCGGGGCTGTAGCGGTTCGTGATCGACATCCCCCGACTTCCGGCTTCCCTCTCGATACGGGCATGAATATAATCCGCCGCGCGCTCCGCCATTTCCGAACCAGCGGCATCCTGGATAAAGGCTTTCATATAATCGTTCGACCTGTTTGCCGAATATATTTTCTCGCTGATCATGCTTCCCGCAGTGGCGACAAAGACGGCGATATACTCGCTTTCTTTCAGATTCGATGCGATTATTTCCCCGGTTTCAAAAAAAATCCGGCCCAGCCAAAATCCGGCCGCTTCACACCGCAAGGCCTCTTCGAATACCAGCCTGAATCCGCCGTAAAGATCATCACACTCCTCCACCTCCGGCCAGACGGTGTCGATCTCCTCTCTCACGTACGAAGGGGTGTCTCGCCTACGGTAACCGATCGAGTATTCGACATCCTCCTTTTTGAGGTTCAGGCCGGATCGCTCGATATAATAGTCGAATATGGTATTGCCTGATTTACTTACAATCCCCACGGCTTCTCCTTACAGCGCAGCCTGCTCCGTGATCGAATTCAGGTATTCGACCGCGCCCTGGGGGTCCGGCGAGTAGAGGTCCGCGCCGATTTTTTCCGCGAAATCTCCGGTAACCGGAGCGCCGCCGATCAGTACCTTCGTCTGTGGATACCGTGTTTTTATTTCCTCGACGGTGGCTTCCATATTTACCATCGTCGTGGTAAGCAGGGCGCTCAAACCGACGGCGCACCCCTCGTTTTCACCGATAACCCTGACAAAGGTCTCGGGCTTCACGTCAACGCCGAGGTCGACGACCTTGAAACCGGCGCCTTCGACGATCATGCCCACAAGATTTTTACCGATATCATGCAAATCACCGCTTACCGTTCCAATCAGAAATATCCCTTTTTCCTTGATTTCGCCCGAGATGAAAAAAGGCTTGAGACGGTTCATCACGCCGGTCATGGCTTTTGCCGCGATCAGCATTTGCGGGACATAGACTTCCTTTCGCTTGAACTTCTCCCCGATTGCGTTCATTCCCACAACGCACCCCCTGTACAATATATCACGGGGTGATACGCCTTTTTCAAGCGCCTCCGCGACCAGTTCCTCGGCGCCGTCCTGGCCTGCTAGTTCTTTCGGATACGGGGTCGATTTGTTCTGTTTTCCCATTTCGATGCAGAGGGCCAGCCTGCTTAATAATTTATCCATACATACTCCTATACTCGCAAACTCCTGTTTCGTCAATCATTATCAGGCCCTAAAATACTTTTCCTGATAACGAGCTCGACAGGAAAAATAATTTTTTCGGCTGTCCGCATCTGATCTTCGATAAGGTTAAAAAGCACTTCCGAAGCTTTATATCCCATTTCAAAAAGGGGTTGCCGTACCGTCGTCAAAGGCGGATCCATGAGTCCGGCGATATTTATGTCGTCAAATCCGGCCAGAGAAATATCAGAGGGTATGTTGATGTTCGCTTTTTTGGCTTCGGACAACACCCCGATTGCCATATGATCGTTCGAGCAGACAATCGCATCGGGAAGATCGCCCGAACGGATGATCTTCTTCATTACCCCGATACCGGAGTCGATTGTAAAATCGCCGTTGAAAAGATAATGAGGCCGGACATCGATCCCGTTTTTTTCCATCGCGTTCATAAACCCGCTCGCCCTGTCAATCGAATTCCGCATCCGGGAAATTCCCTTAATAAAAAAGATCTTTCTTGAGCCACTCCGGATAAGGTATTCGGTTATCCCGAACATCCCCTCCATATTTTCGGCATCGACGTAATTTATCCCCGGATTATCCGGACGTTCTCCGACAATCACACAGGGTATTCTTTTTTTCACTATATAGTCGACATCAAGACATCTCATATCCGGGATGAAAAGTATAAGCCCGTCAACCTTTCGCTCGAAATAAAGCCGGTAATAATCGACACCTGAAGCGTTCTGTTTATATGTTGAAAGAAGGAGATCCAAACCGTGCGAACCCGCGAATCTGTCGATTCCCTGCATCAGCATATTGTAATACTCCATGCCATGGACCGGCGTATTGGGCGGTTCGGGGATGACAATACCGATTGTATTGACCTTCTTGCTGCGCAGCGCCCTCCCGATATGATTCGGGTAGTAATGGAGGTCCTTGACGGCCTTCAAGACTTTTGCCCGCGTTTCCTTTTTCACATACCCTTTGTTATTCAGTACCCTGTACACAGTAATGAACGAGACATTCGCTTTTTTTGCAACGTCCGACTGCGTGACCACATTCACTCCTCTCCGCGAAATAATATAGCTTTCTTCATCATACCAGCTAAATGAAAAAAATTCAAACGCCTTTTTCGCCGGTATAAAAAACGACTGTATTTTTTTTTATCGCTATGGCATAATCAAAAGGAGTATAGACCCGTCCGCATATCGTGTTAATATTATTTCCGGACATACCGTGAGAGGACAGGCGCGTTTTTTTTTCATCGTATAGTTTCATGTAAAAGATGATCATATAAAGGAGCTTCCATGATTAATGAAGACGGCTATGAATTATGGTTGAGATATCCGGCGATTTCGGAAAAAATATGGCGCAAGAAGTATGAAAAAAAGATCACCGGCATTATGATCCCGGGGAGGTCAAAGACACTCATCGAAGCCCGGGACGCATTGATGCGGGGGCTTTCGGGGTTGCTGGGTATTACCATACGGGCTTTCGACACCTTGCAGACAGACGGTATTATCGTTGCCGGAACATACGATTCTCTGAAACCGATTTTTTGTGGGCCAGGGACGCTCGAACAGATAAAAAAGATCGGGGAGGGGGAATACGCCATAACCGAAGTCACCTATACCGGGAAACGAATAATCACGATCACCGCGGCAAACGAAATCGATATACTGTACGGCTGTTTTCATTTTCTCAGGCTTTGCGCGACGCTGTCCCCCCTGGACAACCTCACCGTCTCCGAAAGTCCGGCGATCCACCTCCGTATCCTGAATCACTGGGATAATCTCGACGGCACGATCGAACGCGGATACGCGGGTTTCTCGTTATGGGACTGGCATAAACTCCCCGATTATATCAGCCCGCGATGCGTCGATTACGCGCGGGCGAACGCGTCGATCGGAATAAACGGAACCGTCCTCAATAGCGTCAACGCAAACTCACTCAGTCTTTCACGGGAATACCTCTCGAAAGCCGGGGCCCTTGCCGATTGTTTCAGGCCCTTTGGCATAAAGGTGTACCTCTCCATATGCTTCAGTGCCCCGATCGAACTCGACGCCCTCCCGACCAGCGATCCCTGCTCGCCGGAAGTAGCCGGTTGGTGGAAACAAAAAGCGGAAGAGATATACAGAATCATTCCGGATTTCGGCGGATTCCTGGTCAAGGCCGACTCGGAAGGGCAGCCCGGACCTCATGACTACGGCCGCACCCACGCAGACGGGGCGAATATGCTCGCGGACGTCCTCGCGGATTACGGCGGTATCGTTATCTGGCGGGCGTTTGTCTATGATTACAAAATCAAGGAGGACAGGGTAAAACAGGCCTGGACCGAATTCACCCCCCTGGACGGGAAATTCAGGAAAAATGTCGTGATCCAGGTAAAAAACGGACCGATCGATTTTCAGCCGAGAGAACCCTTCCATCCCCTCTTCGGGGCAATGCCGCACTCGAACCTTGCCGTAGAATTCCAGCTGACACAGGAATATCTGGGACTTGCCGCCCACCTCGTGTATCTGGCCCCGCTGATAAAAGAATGCCTTGATTCGGATACATACGCCCACGGGCCCGGATCGACCGTCGCCCGCGTGATCGACGGAAGCCTGTACGGCAGCCCGATCACGGGTATCGCCGCCGTAGCCAATACCGGATCCGACAGGAACTGGTGCGGCCATCCGTTCGCGCAGGCAAACTGGTATGCCTACGGACGGCTCGCATGGAACCATCGCCTCAAGGCGGAAGACATCGCGGAAGAATGGATCCGGATGACATTCTCGAACAACCGGGAGGTTGTCGATACCATGAAAACAATGATGATGTGCTCGAGGGAAAACGCGGTCAATTATATGACGCCGCTGGGATTACATCATATAATGGCATATAACCATCACTACGGGCCCGGCCCGTGGGTCGATTTTGGACGTCAGGACTGGACATCGGTCTACTACCACAGGGCGGATGAGGACGGCATCGGATTCGACCGGACCGGCACCGGAAGCGATGCCGCGAGTCAGTATCACGAGCCGGTAAAAAAGCGTTTTGCCGATATGGACAGGTGTCCGGAAACGCTGTTGCTGTGGTTTCACCACGTGGCGTGGAAGCGGAGGATGAAATCCGGACGAACCCTCTGGGAGGAATTATGTTTCAGGTACGCAGACGGTATCCGGGGTGTACGCGCCATGATCGATGAATGGGAATCACTGAAAGGCCGGATCGATCGGGCGAGGTTTCAACACGTCCGCGTATTGCTTGCCTTACAGGAAAAAGAGGCGATCTGGTGGCGGGATGCCTGCCTTCTCTATTTTAAGGAGTTTTCCCGGATGCCGTTTCCCGAAGGATATGAAAAACCGGAGAAAACACTCGATGAGGTAAAAGAAATTCGCCATTTCTATGTACCCGGTATCTCTAATCCTTTTATCCCGAAAAAACCGGATGAAAAAACCCATGACGGCGAGGAGATCCTTTGAAGCTCACGTCCGTGAAAATCGACATGATATTATTAAAGGAGATATAGAAATTCGCTGATTCATGGGGAATATCTCAGGAAATCTCCAATGTTTTCTCAACGGTATACGGACAATTGTCGTATTACGCGGAAATCGGAGTTCGGGTTATCTCTTGACAAAGAACTATAGACGTGTATCCTGTGACTGGAAGCCGCTTGGGAAAACGCGTATACGAAAAAGACCTCAATCCGTTTCGACAAACGTGAAAGAGGTTATCATTTGATAAAGGAGTAAGAATATAATGAAGAAAAGCAAAACCAATGATTCATGCTTCACCAATCCGATCCTACCCGGATTTTATCCGGATCCTTCGATATGCCGTGTGAACGAAGATTATTACCTCGTCACATCGACCTTCGCTTATTTCCCCGGTGTCCCGATTTTTCACAGCAGGGATCTCGTTCACTGGGAACAGATCGGCCATGTCCTGGACCGCCCTTCCCAGCTTGCGCTGCACGGTTTCGATCAGTCAAAAGGAATCTACGCCCCTACCATTCGCTATCATAACGGGCTTTTTTACATGATCACCACCAATGTGAACAATAATCGAGAAAACGGTAATTTTATCGTCACCGCCGAAGATCCCTCCGGCCCCTGGTCGGATCCATTCAGGCTGCCCGACGCGCCCGGCATCGATCCCTCCCTCTTCTTTGACGACGACGGCAAAGCATACTATACGGGAACACGGCCCGTGCCCGAAGGTGAACGGTACCACGGAAACTGGGAAATATGGCTGCGGGAACTCGACCTCAAAACCATGACCCTGACCGGTCAGGACCACGGACTCTGGCGGGGCGCCATGCGGGATGTCATCTGGCCGGAAGGCCCGCACCTGTACCGGATAGACGGGTATTATTACCTTATGATCGCGGAAGGGGGGACCGATTATCACCATTCGGTCACTATCGCGCGCAGTTCGAACATTACCGGGCCCTACAAGGGAAATCCCGCAAACCCCATCCTCACCCACCGGCAACTTGGACGCGATTACCCGATCGTCAATACCGGTCATGCCGATCTTATCGAGACCCAAAACGGCGAGTGGTGGATGGTATGTCTGGCCTCCCGGCCGTACGGCGGGTATTACAGAAACCTCGGAAGGGAAACCTTCCTTGTCCCGGTCAGATGGGAGGATGGCTGGCCCGTCGTGTGTCCGGGAACAGGTAAAATCGAGGCTTCATACCCGGTACCGGATCTTCCTCCCTCATCCTCTCCGGCGTTACCTGCAAGGGATGATTTCGACAACCCCGAACTCCGGCTTTGCTGGAACTTTATACGGACACCGCGTGATGGATTTTTCAGTCTTTCCGAAAAAAAGGGGTATCTGCGGCTGCGGCTCAAGCCGGATAAGGCGAGTGAATACGGCAATCCCGCTTTTGTCGGCAGGCGCCAGCAGCATATCAATTTCAGGGCGGCCGCTGCCGTGGAATTTACGCCTGACATCGAGGGGGAGGCCGCCGGGTTTCTTCTGCAACAGAATAACCGCTATCATTTCCTGTACTGCCTTGTAAAAGAAAACGGAAAGGATATATTGCGGCTTACCCAATGCAACAATGGGGAGGAAAAAATGCTTGCCGAGTATTCCTTCGCCGCCCCCCCGGGACGGCTGTATCTTTCCGTTCAAGCGAGGGGACAGGATTACGGATTCTACTACGGCACCTCCGAAGATGAAGAAACCCCGCTTGCACGGGAGGTCGACGGCCGCATACTCTCTACGGATAAAGCCGGCGGGTTTGTCGGCGCGTATATCGGCATGTATGCATCCGGGGGCGGAAAACAAAGTGCCAATCATGCCGATTTCGACTGGTTCGAGTATAAAGGGATTGATTGACATCCGTTCTTCAACCTTCTATGCTTTATGGATAGCGGCCTATGAATCTCAATATTCCGTATATCGTCTATATCACAGGGTATATCATCGCGGGAAGCATCCTTACCATGATGACTTCCCATATCTGGATCAACAGAAAAATTCTCAAACCCGGGCTGGGAATAGCGATTCTTTTTACCTCATGGTTGTGGTATACCTGCCAGCTGTTCGAATACATCATGGCAGGCTATGAACTGAAACTTCTCTTTAATACCTTTCAATACATCGGCATTGCCTTCCTTCCCCCCGCATGGATCGGTTTTTGCTACTCCTTCGCTTTCAAGGATCAAATCAGGGGATACAGGCTTTCAGCGTTATGCGGAATCCTTTCCCTCGGATGGCTGATCGTCATTTTTACCAATCACTTCCACCATCTCATGTGGACCGGAGCTACCCTGAATGCCAATAATATCAATATCGTAAAGACATTCTCCCCGCTCTATTACGTTTTTATCGGCTACATCTACCTTTTAACGGTCGGGGGATTCGTTTTAATACTCGGTCTTTTAAAAAACAGACAACCGAGGCGGCACACGATGATACTCATCGTGGCGGGAGGATTTCCCGTCATCGCGAATATTTCGGAATATCTGTTCAGACACTCACTCTCCTATCTCGAGATCACACCCATTTCCTTTGCTTTCTCCAGTCTTATCGTTATCTATTTCATTCGATTGCGTTATTTCAGGATCATCCCCCTGACGCAGCATAGTGTGATAGAATCCCTGAGTGATCTCGTGATCCTCCTTTCTCCCGACAATCAGATTGTCTATCTCAATCCCGCCGTCTCCTCGCTGATAAACGAAAAGGAAACCGGGATTATCGGAACGCCCCTCTCACGCTATTTGCCCGATTTCAAGGAGATACTCGAAACCGATCCGGAAGACGGGATGTTGAGTAAAGAGGTTACGGTATCGGGGATAACCTATTTCGCGAATCTCTCGCCTATTTACAACTGGAGAAACAGGCTTATCAACAAGGTGCTCGTCCTTCGGGATATTACCCGCCTCAAAGACACGGAGACGAGCCTGAGAAAGATGAAAGAAAATCTCGAACAAATGGTCGATGAACGGACAAAGGAACTTCTTGCCGCGAATAAATCGCTGGAAGAAGAGATAGAGGTTCGAAAAGGAATCGAAATGAAGCTGAATCGGACTGTTTCGGAAAAAACGATCCTTCTCGGAGAAATCCACCACAGAGTAAAAAACAACCTTCAGATCATTATCAGTCTCCTGAAGCTGCAGCGGAAATACATCGAAGACGAAAAATCCCTCGATATATTCAATACGGCCATTTCCCGCATACAATCGATCGCCATTATCCATGAAAAACTCTATAAATCAAAAGACCTCACGGACACCGATGTCGCCGATTATGTTCACGACCTCACGAGGTATCTCCTCGCTTCATACAGCACGGGAGGCAATAATATTTCCATGCGGATAAATATCGGTACTATCTATCTCGATCTCGATCGAAGTATTTTATGCGGACTCATTATCAATGAGCTTCTGCTCAATGCGATAAAATATGCGTTCCCGCCCGAACGGACGTCGGGCGAACATTCCACGATCGAAAACACTATTACCGTGAAGCTGATCAGGGAAAACGGGGAATACCTGCTTTCAATAAACGACAACGGTGTGGGTCTTCCCCCCGACTTTGATATCGCAACCCAGCCGTCACTCGGAATGAAAATCGTTACCACCCTGACAAAACAACTCGGGGGCACGATCTCAGTTAAAAGCGATGCAGGAACGACAATCAGTATCAGGTTTCCCACGGTCAGTCGATAGCACAGGCAGTAATGACCTGTAACATGCGTCGCTTCGGGTAATTTTTTTTTGATATTTCTCATTTTAGAAGGATAACTCGTAGGCGACCTCAAGGGAAACCGTTCCCGTTTCCTGATAGCGGCTATTGGAAAATGCCTGCTCACAGGCGACCGTAACGATACAACTGTGATGGATATTGAAAAAAATACTCAGATTCGCTTCCGGGGTGAGAGAAAACACCCATTCTTTTTCGGGTATCAACTCGTCATCAACGATCGCCCCATGCTGTTTCCACGTCATTGAAACCGGCAACCGGATTTCGAGTGTGCATATTTCAGCGAAAAAGGTCGAACACTCAAAAAGACCCGACAGGGAATAAAAATCAAGTATTTCAACATCGGTTGCCTCTTCGCTGAAATCAGTCGAATAGTCGGAATCATATGCGGTAAACGAAAGAGATGCACTCAATACAAACGGTATTTCCGGGTACCAGGACAAATCCACCTCAGGGGTAATGAATATCTCTTCATCCGCAGAGTCGAATACGGTCATCCCGCCTGAAACGGCAAGGGTGACGACATAACAGGTACTGAATATATATGAACTGCCGATTTCCCCTCTGATAAAGAAATTTTCTTTCTGCCAGCTCAATTCGGGCATACCGAAAAAAGACATATCGCCGGCCTCGAGAGAAAGGAGAAGCCCCGCGTTATTCTCCCAGACATCAGGCAAGGCGAGTACCGATGAATCCAGAAGCTCCCCCTCGATATGGATCGAGGGTTTTATTAACAGATCCCCGTCGCGAAAGGAAAAATCCAGCGAACAGTCATAGAGATAACTCCATTCAACAGCGGTAATGCCGTAATGCATTTGCCCGTTTAAAAGCGTGAAAACACTGAATGTGTCGGAGAAGGGATGAAAAAGATCGTATCCTGCCGAGAATTCGGATTGGGGTTCCACGGTAACTTCATCGCTTTCAGTATCGACTATGCCGCCTAATCCAGCGGCCAGCGAGATACCTGCCCGGAGCGGGACGGTGGTGCACAACATCAGAATACAATACATACTCACCATACAAACGGAACTTTTTTTCATCGCTTTCGTCCTCTCCTCGTTATCTCCTGTTCGATCTGAATAAGCCCCCCACCATTATCCAGAACTTCGATGACAATACCGCTAATTGTGGTATAACTCATCTGATAAATTCTGCCCTTTAAAAAAATCGATGAGAGTGTGGAATAACTCGACGGGGAAAGCTTGCTTCGAAGGAGCGATTCACCCAATGCAACGAGAGATTCGGTTGAGAGTGTGGAAACACCGGGTATTTTTATAAGGGCGCTTAATGCCTGAAAGGCGATATTTCTGTTTTTTTGGATAGTTCTGGCATAATCGAGTATCGAACCGATATTCCCAAGGGGAATGCCGCTTCTCTGGAAAAGTGAAATCTGTTTGATAATATCGGGCATACTCCGGATATCTTTATTTTCAAACCCTGAAATATCTTCAAACCCGGAATTTTCGGCCGGTATTTCGAAATACCGCTTTCCCGTCGCCTCCATATTTCTGATATCGATCACGGCAATCATGGCGATAATATCCGACAGACGTTCCATCTCGTCTTTCAGGGCTTCGAGCAGTCTGTCCGGGAGGACCCCTTTCGACGAACCTTCCTGTAACTTTTCCATGAGAAGAACACCGGGTATCGATCGTTGTTCGGCTTCCTGAAACAGGGAGAGAAGCTGCTCCTTGATACCTGTATATTTTCCCGCCTGCGGGTGACTTTTATACCAGGTTTCAAGCTCTGTTTTCAGTTTATCGGTCTGGGCACATAAAAAAAAAGGGCAGGAGACTATGATGATGACGATGACATATAATTTTTTCATTGGCACGATACTGCGTACATCCGTTAATCGATTTTCAAGGACAAGAAGGTAGCCAGAGAAAACCCGGCATTATTTATCCTTGTCCTTATCCTCTTTATCTTTATCTTTATCTTTTTTATCCTTTTCCTTTTTTATATGATCGGGCTTGACCTTGTTTTCCTTATCGTCTTTGCTCAGTTTGACCGTAATTGTTTCTTTAAAAAGATTCGGGTTTACTTTCTTTTTCATTTTCAGCACACAATGCTGCCGCACTTTTACCTTGACCAGCGAAACCCTGGCATTCGTCCTCAACTCCCTATCCAGTTCACTTGCCGCCTCGAAAAACATCCGTGCCGCCTCCTGCGCATGTTCGGGATAATCGACATCTTCGAGGATTTCATAGGCAAGTTTCAGTGAATACTCCTGTACATGGGAACCGGAAAGCATATTGTGTAATTCGGCATTGAACTGCTCCACCCACTCGCCGTCTCTGCCGCCGGAAATCGATGCCGGCGCATCGGATTTGCGATCGGTTTCCGCATATACCGATACGCACCAAAGCAACAATACGATTATTATGGCCACCTTTTTCATTAAAATATATCCTCCAGTCTCCGGCAGCGATCTTCTTTCTCCCCCGATCCCCGTTCAAGGAAACAGGTTTGAAAATCGCCGCGTAATATTGTCACTTTTTATATTTTATAATTTCAGGAGAGAACTTTCTCCCCCGAATCCGTCATCGACATTGATAAGTGCGGCCGGATCCGTGATCCATTCTTCACCGTCGATGACATAATTATAGGTATACACCCTGCCTTTTTTCAGCCTGACGTCGATCTGCCACATACCCTCTCCGGTTTTACGCAACGGTGTTTTTGCCGTATCCCATCCGTTAAAATCTCCAACCAGCGCCACCGAACTTGCTTCGGGTGCGGCCAGGGTAAACTTCATATTCACCGTATTGTCATCGACGGTCGGCAGTCCGCTGACGATAAACAATACCCCCCCCGTCATCAGAAAGAGGAGACCGGCTGCGTACGCGAGAATATGCAGCTTCCAGACACCGCTTTTCCGGACATTTTGACTGCTTCTCTGCCCCCTCAATGCGGAAGCAATATCCGGTTTAATTGAGTCGTTTCTTCTGCCGCCCATATCACACCAGTTTCCTGAAGCGCATCCTGACATTACCGCTACGATGCACTCATATGTCGATAAAGATTACCCTCATTGTAAATATACCGACTTTTTTATGCATATTTCAAGAGTTTTCAAAAAAAACTCTCATAACCGTACGCCGTCCCCCGGAGATTATGATTCCGCCGCCTTATGAGGTTTATCGAACTACTTCACTCAAGACCGGGTCAAGAGGGAAAAAACTCAAGGCCGCATGAAGGATTTTTTTATAAATAACGGGAAACATCCTTTCGAGCTCATGTGAAAGCGATCCGCCAAAGACGTTACGCCCGGCTTCGGGATAAAAACGTGAGGGACCTTCCCCCCCTATCTCGATCCCGGCAAGCAGAAACCGCTCCGGAAACCTGATACCGAATTTCTCTGCGATCATGATCGCTTCCGCACAATTCATCCCGTGAAGGTAAAAGGTATGCGCGTGATCGAGAATATCATCCTTTTGCAGCAGAATGACCTCGCCGACCGCCCGGCCGGCTAAGGCTGCGTCCACGAGAAGCACTTTCACATACTGCGATAATTTCACCATGAAAGAAAAGGGGGACCCTTCTACCGCTTCGACAACCACCTCATCCCTCCCGTGAAATTGCCGTCTGAGACGCTTTCCGATCAAATCCCCGATACAATCATCATTCAGAACGGGATTCCCCATATATCCGATGAATCCCGGTGTTACCTGCTTATCGTTCGTATTACCCCCCCTTCATGGCTTATTACGACGATTTCCATAGGCATCCTGCCGATTGCGGCGTGCGTGGCGCATGAAAAACAAGGATCGTATGATCTGAATGCCATTTCAACCATGTTGAGAATGCCGCCGCCGATCTCCCCCTTTTTTATCAGGGCTTTCGCGACATTCCGGATATCGATATTCATCGCCCCATAGTTCTGCGCGCTTGCTACAAGCAGATTGACATCGGTGATTATCGCGTTGCCGTCTGTTTTGTAATGATGGAAAAGCGTACCCCGCGGGGCTTCGATCACCCCGATCCCCTCCCCGGCGACCTCTCCGGCGATTGTTCTGTATTCATCACCGAAGATGTCCTCGTCATGAGCGAGTTCCCTGAGTCTCTCGGCCGCATAAAGGGCTTCGATTGCCCGGGCCCAATGGAAAGCGAGGGAGTTCTGAACCGGCTTTTCCCCGAGTGTCGCAAAGAATTTTTCATAAGCCTCCTGCGCCTTCGGTGTTGTCATACCGTCCGCCACATTCAACCGCGAAAGGGGGGCCACCCGGTAAAGACCGCTTTCAGGTCCGTCGACAAGGCCGTTATAGCCTATTTTTTTCAGGTACGGGAACTTGAGATACGACCAGGGAACCGGCTGCTCCGCGATATAATCGGAATAAGCGCGACCGGAAAATCTGAAGACTTCCTTTCCTTTCTGGTCCATAACACGGAGGTCGCCGCTGTAAAATGTAAGTTTATTATTGCCGTCGACCATACCCATATGATACGAATCGTGATAATAGAGGGTTTCGTCGAGGATGATATCCATGTACCGGCTGTTCGACAGGATGACGTCAAAGACGACTGTGAGGGTATACTCGCAAAAGGAGACAAGCTTGTCCGCAAGGTCCCTGATCCTCGCTGCTTCATCCCGTTTCAGCGGCCGGGAAACACCTCCCGGAATACTGAAAACCGGATGCGTCGATTTCCCGCCGATAATATCCTCTATTTCAACCGCGTACCCCCTGTGAACGACGACCTTTTTCCCGACCTCCGTCCCCAACACCTCGATGACGCCAAGCACATTCCGCTTCGCGGGATCCGCATCAGGTCCCACGATAAAATCGGGGGCGGGACCGAGGGCGTAGATATGCTCGAGGTGGCTTTCAAGGATGTGGGCGCAATACCCGAGTTCCCTGATTTTTACGGCGGTCACCGGAGGCGGAGCGGAGACAATCTCGTCCAGGGCGGTACTCGATGCGATATGATGGGGCCATGGACAGACACCGCAAAGCCTGGTCACGATTCTCGGCATTTCCTCAGCAGGGCGGCCTTTGCAGAACTCCTCGAATCCCCTCAATTCAACTACCTGGAAGTAGGTTTCCTCGACATCCCCTTTGTCATCCAGAAAGATTTCGATTTTCGCGTGGCCCTCGAGCCGCGTCACCGGCTCGATATGAATGACGCGTTTTTTTGTTTTATGTGTCGTATCC
This sequence comes from Spirochaetales bacterium, assembly GCA_016930085.1. Lineage (NCBI taxonomy): Bacteria > Pseudomonadati > Spirochaetota > Spirochaetia > Spirochaetales > Spirochaetales bacterium. Next base: position 17,004 of record JAFGHO010000102.1, on the reverse strand, counting down.
CGGATTTCAGGCATGTCGTTACTCCTCTTTTACGTCTTCGACCACCCGCCCCAGCTGGGATTTGGGGAGGGAAAACCGGTAAAAACAGCCGAGTGGATCGATAATCTGATCCATAAGCCGTTCGATCTGTTCTTCCGAAAGCTTATCTTCATCATCCGATATGCTGATAATCGAAGCGATCGCGGAAAGCATGGATGCCCCCTGTTCCATGACGCCGGATGTCGGTCCCATACACCCCCTGCACGGGACATTGACCGCCGTACAGGGTGCCCCGCAACCCGCTCGGGTTGCCGGTCCCAGACAGACGATCCCCTGTTCGAGAAAGCACTTATCTTCATCGAGTTTCAGATCCTGAAGCCTGCGGAACCTCGCAACCGATATCGTCCGGGATCTTGTCCGTCCGCATTCATCGCAGAGGGTTTTTACCGATGCGATCACCGATCCTTTGGGGGGAAGGGGCTTCCCCTTTTCGACAAACTCCCTGACAAGAGAAAGAATCTGCATATTTATATCGTGTGTCGGGGGGCAGGCGGGGACATAGTAATCGACGTCCACAACATCGTCGAGGGCAAAGACCCGGTCGTAAAAGGCCGGAAGCGTAAGGTCATGGCCCGCCTCGTCGGTATACGTTTCCATGGGCATTGTCCCTTCCGGGTTCACCGTCGATACTGTTTTTTTGTATACCTGTTCCAGAATCTTCTTCCGTGTCGTGGCGTTCGCGAGGCCCGGAATTCCGCCCATATGCGCGCACGCACCGTAGGCGATAAGAAAGCGGCATTTATCCCTCATCACCTTTGCCATTTCTTCATTATCCGAGTTTCTCACGGCGCCATGATAAAAACCGATGGTCACCGACCCGTCAGGCAAATTCTTGAGGTCCTCGTATTTTACATCAAGAAGCGTCGGTGCGAAAACGATATCTGCATAAGTTAAAAGGGTAAAAAGATGTTCATTAAAGTTGACGACCGCGATATCACACCCGACGCATGATGCCCCGCGTTTGAGTGCTATCGTAATCTTCTCCGCCATATCGTATTCCTCCCTATATATATAATCACGGCCGCCGGGGGTGATCCGAAAATATCCGGAACCCGTCATGCCGTTTTCCATGGCGTCCCCTGCGGCATCGGGATACACGCCCGTTACCGGCGGCATTACCCCGATATTGGTTCATCTTTTCTACGGCGATCTCTGTTGTTTATTTTCCCGAACGGACTCGGTCCCAGTTCGACGATCCGGTCGATAAAATCATTGACCACGCGTGCGAATTTCTCCCCCTCGGACGCGGACACCCATTCAAGTCGGAAACGGTCCGTATTCAGACCGAACTGTTTCAGCATGCTTTTCAGAAGGGCCATTCGCCGCCGCGTCCGGTAATTCCCGCCGATATAATGACAGTCGCCCGGGTGGCACCCGGCCACCATTACCCCGTCAGCGCCTTTGCGAAAGGCATACATGATAAACTCCGGATCGACACGGGCGGAACAGAGTGTCCGGATAATCCTGAAATGGGGTTTTATCTGCAATCTGCTTACCCCCGCGAGATCCGCCCCCGCATAGGCGCACCAGTTGCAGCAAAAAACGATAATTTTGGGTATAAACGGTTCACTCATTATCCGGTCCTTCCAAAACGGAAACATCTCCCCCGCTACTGGAGTGCGGCATCGATCTCCGCCAGAATCTGGCTATTCCTGAACCCCTTTTGCTCCATGGCGCCGCTCGGACACGCCGCGACGCACCCCCCGCACCCCTTGCACATCGCCTCGTTCAGTTTGACGATTTTTTTATCGTTTTCGAGGTCGACAAGCTCGATCGCATTATACGAGCACACCCCCACACAAATGCCGCACCCGTCGCAGAGGTCCTCGTTGAGGGCCGCAATCGTTGCCTCCGCTTCATAGGTATCTTTGCTGATAATGATCGCCGCCCGCGCCGCGGCGGCCCTCCCCTGAGAAATGCTTTCGGCAGTGGTTTTCGGACTGTGGGCCGTACCGGCAAGAAAAACACCTTCGGTGGCAAAATCAACAGGCCGGAGTTTTACATGGGCTTCGAGAAAAAATCCGTCCGCGGTCAGCGGAACCTTGAACAGCCGCGACATTGTTTCGTTATCATACCCCGGATCGATTCGCGCCGCCAGAATGACGGCGTCCGCAGGAATCCTGATCGAGTTTTCCGTCATCGCCTCACGCACTTCGATGACAAGAATATCCTTCCCGGCGAGTACCGCCGGCTTTACGGCCGCCTCATACCGGATAAAGACGATCCCCGCATCCCGCGCGACCCGGTAATCATACTCGGAGAACCCGTACGTTCTGACATCACGGTAAAGGACGAAAACGGAAGCGTCAGGATTTCGCCGCTTTAGCGCAAGGGCATTCTTGACCGTGTGTTTGCAGCAGATTCGGGAACAATACATATGCCCTGATTCGCGCGATCCCACACACTGGATAAAAACCGCGTTGCGCGGAAGGGAATTGTCGTCGCATGCGGCCAGGTATGATTCAAACTCGAGGCCGGTTTTTATCCTCCCGTCGCTCCCGTAATTATACCCTTCGGGCTTTGACTCGACGGCACCCGTTGCGATAACGGCGACACCGTGACGCACCTCGATAAACTCTTCGCCGTATCTCGATCTGATTCTCGTTGTATAATTGCCGATGAACCCCCCGACCTCCTCGACGACGAAGCCAGAATGTACGGTAACGAGTGGATTGCTTTCAATTGCCCCGATCATATCATCGAGAAGGTCCCTTACGGACGTTCCTTCAAGTGTCGAGCCGATATTCCGCAGATTCCCGCCCAGCACCGTCTCCTTCTCGACGAGATGCACGGGGAATCCCTGGCGCGAAAGGGAAAGGGCAGCCGACATCCCGGCAGGTCCTCCGCCGACCACCAATACCTCCCGTATGACGGGAAGCGGTATCCGGGGGAGAGGTTCGACGAGCCCGATCCTCGCGACCGCCATCCGTAATAGATCTTTTGCTTTTTCCGTCGCGTACGCCGGCTCCTTCATGTGAATCCACGAACACTGGTCGCGTATATTAGCCATGGAGAAAAGGTGCCTGTTCAATCCAGCCTCGCGAATCGTCTCCTGAAAGAGTGGTTCATGGGTCCGCGGGGTACACGAGGCGACGACGATTCTGTTCAAACCGTGCGCTCGGATCATCTCCTTCATATGGTCCTGGGTATCCTGCGAACAGGTATAGAGGTTTTCTTCCGCAAATACCACTCCGGGAAGTGTTTCCGCATACCCTAAAACCGCACTCACATCCACCGTGGCGGCGATATTAATGCCGCACCGGCATACGAACACCCCGATCTTCACTCCCTCTCCGCCGATGTCACGTTCGGGCGGATATTCCTTTTCAACGACGTCATGCCACCGCGCCCCGGCAAGCATTTCGGCGGCAGCCGCCGAGGCAGCGTTGGCCTGCATGATCGTCTCCGGAATATCCTTCGGTTCCTGGGCCGGTCCGCAGAGAAACAGACCGGGGATTCTCGTTTCGACTGCGGCGAGCGGATCGGCGGCAAGATAACCGAATCTGTTGACCGGAAGACCGAAAACCCCGCCGATATCGCGCAGACGCCCGCCTCCGGTAAATCCGGTCGAAAGGACGACGAGGTCGACATCTTCTTCGCTCGCCTTCCCGTCCCCCCCCTCATACCGTACCTCAAGCCGTCCGGAACCCGGCCGTTTCAATACGTCGGACACCCGCGACCGGACAAAGCGTACGTTGTATTCGCTCTTTGCCCGCTCGTAGTAGCGTTCGAAATCCTTGCCGACAGCCCGGATATCCATATAAAAAATAACCGGCTGAATCTCCGGATCATGCTCCTTCGCGATCACCGCCTCCTTGATCGCGTACATACAGCAGACGGACGAACAGATCTCGTTTCCTGCAACGGTATCCCGTGAACCGGCGCACTGGATAAACGCGATTTTTTCCGGTGTCATTCCGTCCGACGGCCTTCTGATATGCCCGGCAAACGGTCCGGAAGACGACAACATCCGTTCGAAATGGATACCCGTGATCACATCCGGATATATGCCGAAACCGAGCCGATACAACCCCCCGGGGTCGACCCGCTCGCAGCCGGGGGCGAGGAGAATCGCACCCACACGGATATCCTCATACGTGTCTTTCTGCGAATAATCAATCGCTTTAACCGAGCAATGCAACTCACATTGGCCGCATTCCGAACATATCGAACAATTGAGACATCGCTTTGCTTCTTCGACCGCCTCTTCCTCCGTCAGTCCTTTTTCGACTTCGTCGAAAGACATCAGCCGTTCGCGGCCCGGAAGCCTATCCGGTTTCATCGCCGCCTTCTTTTCGATATACCTCGGGGGTATACCGGCGACAGGCCCCCGTTTCTTCTTTCTCCCCGCCCGCATATCTTCACCGCGGATATACCGGTCGATGGAAATCGCCGCCTCGTGTCCTTGTGCGATCGCGTGCACGACATAACCGCCGCTACCCGCGGCATCGCCGCCCGCAAAAACCCCCTCCAGGTTTGTTTCGAGCGTAAGCGGATCGATCCGTATCAGATTCCCTTTCATTTCGAGGTTTTCGCATGCCGCACCAGGCCATGTTTCATCGACTCCCTGCCCCGGTGATGGGATAACGATATCCGCATCGAAAAAAGCGGTCGAATCGGGAACCGGAACGGGTCTTCTTCTTCCGGACGCATCCGGGGTTCCCAATTTCATATGCCGCAAGAGGACGCCCGTCACCCTGCCCTTTCTCCCCGCAATTTCCATCGGACTTAAAAGAAAATAAAATTCGACTCCCTCCTCCACTGCCGCTTCATATTCTTCCGCGCTCACCGGCATCTGTTCACGCGTCCTCCGGTAGATGACCATAACCCGCCGCGCGCCCAGCCTCAAAGCGGTACGGGCTGCGTCCAGCGCCGTGTTTCCGCCCCCGATAACCGCGACGATCTTTCCGCGTATATCAAGTGATATCCCGCCCGCGATCCGCTGCTCGAGGAACCGGATTCCCGGCAACACTCCGGCGAGGTCTTCCCCCTTTATCATGAGTCTGTTGCTTTTTTGGGTTCCGATTGCGATAAACACGGCTTGAAAGCCCCGTTTCTGCAATTGCGCGACGGTGAGACCGATCCCTATCGGTGTTTCCGTTCTGATTTCGACACCTTCCCCGATAATCATGTCGATTTCGTAATCAAGGATATCTTCCGGCAAACGGTAACCAGGTATTCCGTACCTGAGCATCCCCCCGGGTTTTTTCATGGCTTCGAACACCACCGGGGTATATCCCATGACCGCGCAATCACGGGCGGCGGTAAGACCGGCGGGTCCCGATCCGATAATGGCGATTTTCACGCCGTTATCGGCGTCTTCCACGCCGCTATCGGCGTCTTCCACGCCACCAGTCCCTTTTTCATGACGGATGTATATCGTTCGTGTGACGGCGGCTTTTTTCCCCTTCCGGCCGGCGATCCGGGCTTTTCGTTCGTAATCGGCGGCAAAGCGTTTGAGCAGGCGGATGCGCAATGCCTCGTCGATCGAGGCCCTGTTGCACATCGCTTCGCAATACCCGCAGACACGCCCGCATATCCCGGGAAGCGGTATCGTTTTCCGTATGACATCAAGGGCTTCCCCGAACCTGCCGCTGCCGATCAGGGCGATATACCCCTGGACATTGCAGCCCGCCGGGCACGCGTCCCTGCAGGGTGGAATGCCGTTTTTTTCGATGGCGAAGACATTCGGGGACGCCTGAGGAAACGGACGGTATATCGCATGGCGAAGCGACATATCGATATCGAACTCATTCGGTACGACGACGGGACAGTGCCCCTCGCATTCGGCGCACCCCGTGCATCTGGTTTCATCCACATAACGTGCGCGGCGTTTTACCGTGACGATAAAGTCACCCGCTCTGCCCCCGCATGAGACGACTTCGGAACAGGTTAAAAGCGTTATGTTGAGATGTCTTGCGCAATCGACAAGTTTCGGCGACATGATACACATGGCGCAATCGTTTGTCGGGAAGGTCTTGTCGAGCTGTGCCATGGTTCCGCCGATCGAAGGCGATTTCTCGATGAGATAAACCCTGAATCCCGATTCCGCGAGGTCCAGGGATGCCTGTATACCGCCGATTCCCCCGCCGACAACCAGAACCGTTCCGCTCATGCCGTTATCCATCGTTATTCCAATTCCTTCAATCCCTTTTCAAGCCGATCCATCAGCTTTTCGGGAAGATTTTCCTGCAGATCTTTCTGTTTGTTCCCCGTCGCGCAAAACCAGGCATATTCGGTCAATCCGTGCCTGAGACGCTGCGCGAGGTCACCGATTTTCTTTGCCTTTTCCTCCATCACCTCCGGTGCGTACCCCTCCTCTATCGCAATTTCCCTGAGAACCGCGATCACATCCGTAAAGCGGACATCCTGCGGGCACCTCGCATAACAGGTATAGCACTGGACACAGAACCACAATTCCTTTGAAGAGAGGATCTCTTCGCGCTGCCCCAAAAGACATTGCCGTATAATCAGGCGCGGATTGAAACGCTCATCGATCTCCGATACCGGACACGAGGCGGTACAGGTACCACAGGAAAAACATCGCCTGAAAAATCCCGCGCCCGGCCTTGCGGCGATTTCGTTTTTAAAATCCCTGTCCGTATGCATCAGGTCGACGGTTTTGAGGGCCGATTTTTCCAGCGTGTTAAGCCGTTCGGTTATCACACCCGCCATCATCGAAATATCCTTCAGACTCAGGTAATTGATAATATCATCCCTGAAAAGCATATAGGTTTCCTGCGGGAAATCACCGTCATCCCTGTAGAGAACAACAAGTATCTCCACATGCGGAAACACTTTCAGTTTCACCGACGCGTCCCCGAAAGCGGCTTTTTCACCGCCAAGTCCGGCGGCAGCAGACACTATTCTTCCGTGTTCTTCGGCAAAAATCTCGGAAAGACGCCCGGGGCCTTCTTTTACAAAGGTGTTGTAATGGAACATACCGCCCGGCAGATCCTTGAATCCGACAAACTCGCCATTCGTTTCAGCGGCTCCCGTCGATATCAGATAATGAATGATAATAAGTGCATCGACCTCGCTAATATGTTCACCCCTGCATATTATTTCCGGAAGCACTACCTCGACAGTTTCGTTAAAATAATCCAGCGAGAGGATATTTCCCTTCCGTTTCGCACCTGTCCTGCCGCATACTTCCTCGAGGTCCATATCACGAAGCATATTGGCGGCTTTTTCATATGCGGCTTTAATGCTTTCTCCGTTCACTTATTCCTCCATTTCCGGTCGGGGTAAAAGCCCCGCGCCTTCCACGATCCCTCTCACGGCAGTCTCCCATTCGATCGCGATAATATGGACGCCCGCGACCCCTTCCATCTCCATCAGCTGTTGAATCTGTTCGATACATATCTTCAACCCCTCGGCTTTTGCATCGTCCGCCTTTCTCAGCCGTTCGATGCAGTGATCCGGAATAACAATCCCCGCGACCTTTTCATTCATATATACCGCCGCGCCGGCTGATTTGAGCGGAGAAACACCGGCGCAAATCTTCACCTGTCCATGCAGACCGCGTGCCGTGACCTCTTTCATCCATCGGGAAAACCGCTCCATATCATAGATACATTGGGTCTGGATAAACTCGACCCCGGCATTTACCTTTTTCCGTAAACGATCGACACGCCACTCGAGGGGCTCCGCGAACGGATTAGCCGCTCCGCCGATGAAAAAACCGGGGGCATGCACATCGGCATGCTTTCCGTTTCTGATCGCCTCTCCGCACTGAAACACACCTTTCTCACGCATATCCCTCACCATCCCGATGAGTTGAATCGAATCGATATCAAAAACGCACCGGGCACGGGGGTGGTTTCCCAACGACTGATGATCGCCGGTAATGCAGAGCAGGTTTTTTATCCCGTTCAGTGAAGCCCCGAGGAGATCCGCCTGGATGCCGAGCCGGTTTCTGTCGCGGCAGGTCATCTGAATAATCGGCTCGATGCCGGCGTTCTTCACATAAATACCCGTTCCGATCGAGGAAATCCTCACGATCGCGGCCTGATTGTCCGTAATATTGACCGCATCGACCGCCCCTTTCAGGGCGATCACCTTGGCATCGATGACGGAAGGATCGACACTTTTCGGCGGACCCAATTCGGCGGTCACGACAAACTCACCCTTTTCGAAAAGTTTTTCAAGCCCGCTCTTGTTCTTGTTCACGTTCATAGCGCGATATCCTCCCTTATCACCCGTCGCGGCCCCCCTTCATGGGACCGGGACCAGTCGCGGGGCGGTTGTATCTCCATCATCCGGTCGAGTGCACCGAGGGTCTTTAGCCTGTGATAAATGAGATTCCATCCGCATTCGAGATGCTCGGGATCGACTTCACACTTCCCGCCTTTGGATCCGCCGCAGGGACCGTTCATGAGTCCTTTGGCGCACCTCACGCGGGGACAAATACCGCCTGTTATATGCAGCACGCAATCGCCGCAGCCGAGGCAGCGTTCCAGCCAGTATCCGGCACCTTCGTTCGATCCCATAAAAAGGGTATTGAGGGCGGGAAGCACGATCATACCCTCGAAAAAATCGGACAACATCTGGCAGCCGGCACCGCACGCCATCGAAAGCAGTATATCGCTTTCCTCCGCGTCCTTCCGTATGTCCTCGAGAAATTCCCTGTCGCACTGACGTTTTACGGTGCGGCCCGTAATCCGGCTGAATCCCTTCTGGGACATTCTGAGTGCCGAGCAGAGCACATTCACTTCCTTTTCTCCGCCCGAAAGACAAACGGTCACGCAGCTGTCGCAGCCGACGACCAGGATCCGTTTGCCGGCCCCTAACATGGCGAGTATTTCCCCGACGGGTTTTTGTTCCGCTACAATCATGATTCCCTCACTTTATGACAATCATCCTGCACCATACCGTGCAGACTATTCGATCCCGGCATGGTTCTTTGCCGATTGTACCGTGTTGTAAAGAAGCATGGTGATCGTCATCGGTCCGACACCGCCGGGAACGGGCGATATGGCCCTGCACTTTTGCGAGACTTCCCCGAATTTGACGTCACCGACAAGCTTATACCCCTTTTCCGAACCCGGATCGTCAACCCGGTTGACTCCCACATCGATGACCACCGCGTCCTCTTTCACCATATCGGCGGTGATCGCCTCCGGTTTTCCGATCGCGGCAATAAGAATGTCCGCCTGCCTGGTGAGTCCGGCGAGATTTTTCGTCCGGGAATGGCAGAGTGTTACGGTGGCGTTTGCGTGCTTTTGTTTCTGAACGAGGATGCCGGCAATCGGTTTTCCCACGATATTACTTCTGCCCACGACAACGACGTGTGCGCCCTCGACGGGAATCCCGGCATGGACGAGCATTTGCTGTACCCCGTACGGCGTGCACGGCTTGAAACCGTCAATACCGATGAGTAGTTTTCCCATATTGACCGGATGAAAACCGTCGACATCCTTTTCCGGGAGAATGGCCCCGATCACCTTCTGTTCTTCAATATGTGGGGGCAGGGGCAGCTGAACGAGGATACCGTGAATCCTGTTATCACTATTCAATTCCGATATTTTTTCGAGCAGTGCCGCTTCCGTTATATCCCGGCCAAAGGTATGTTGTTCGGAATATATACCGATATCGGAGCAGGCCCTGTTTTTCATACGCACATACACACGGGAGGCCGGGTCCTCACCCACAAGAACAACCGCAAGCCCGGGAACGATACCCCCGGTAATTTTCAAATTGTCGATTTCCGTTTTCAGGTCCGTCCGTATTCCGGCGGCAATCCTGTTTCCGTCAATAATTGTCGCTGACATTCTCGTCTCCTTCTTCCCTATGTTTCGTTTATCCGATCCATAAAATCATGTATCTTTTTCGAGAGGGTCCGCGCTTCATCCGGTGCGGTAAAGACCATCCCGATTCGTTTTTCTCTTATCCCCGCCTGCTTTATCAGGGCTCTGATTCTTTCGACCCGTTTCTCCGCCCTCAGGTTACCCGCAATATATCTGCAATTCTCCTTTTGGCAACCCACGACAAGAACACCGCGATATCCCTTTTCCAGTGCGTTCATGATGAGTACTTCATCCGCACGGCCGCTGCACGGAAGTTCAAAAAGCCGCACATTCGCAGGGATCCGTAATCCAAGGTCGCTCATCCGCATTAATGCCTTCTTTGCTCCAAAAGCGCAATACAACAGCAGTACAAAATCCGCCATTCAACCAGTTCCTTTCGGATAAAGAAGCCCGACACCCTCATCGATCGCGGTAGTCGTGAGGTTCCTCATCTGCATCGCCCGGGCGGGACATTCAGATACACAGATTCCGCACGCCATGCAGGCGGTTTCGATAATTTTCGCGATACCCTTTTCCGTATCGGTTACTAAAGCATTATACGGACAAACCCTGATACAGGTAAGGCACAGAACGCACTTCTCGGCATCGATCAGGGGAATGCGTTCTTCGATATTCCCCGCCTGTCCGGCCAGATACGCGGTAACGGCAAAGACACACGAGTGGATGTCCTCTCTCATCGCGGAAAACCCCAGATTCTCCCTTGCCGCGCCCGTGACAAACACCCCCTTCACGTTTGTTTCCGAAGGAATCGCACTGAGGGAATCAGCCTGGGAATACCGGTTTCCCGGCAGACTCAGACGTGCCATAGCCGCAAAATGCAGCGAGGTCTCTGAAAGTACCGGTTTCTGCGGGATGACAACGATCTCCGGTCTATCCAGGGTTAACCTGCTTCCGGTTCCCGCATCAATCCCCGATATCCTGAACGAACCTCCGTCACTGAGAGCCTCATAATCCCCTGAAGGTCTGATAAAGACGACTCCCGCTTTTCTGCATTCATCATAAAGTTCTTCTCCCCCCCGAAACGCGACATGGATATCATTCGAGACAACAATCACTTCACCCCTGTCCCGTTTCTTGCTGTGGAGAGCCGCCCTCATGACATCACCATATACCTCGGGGCTCGTCGTTTCGACATTTTCAAGAAGGAACACCATTGTACCCCGGCATACGACATTCTTTTCAAGAAGAAGATAGAGACCGGAAAGGGTGAGGGACCCGTCTCCATTGTTTTCACCTTCACGGCGCTCAGGCGCGAAAATGATCGCCCCGTATTCGACAATGCCGCCCCCTTTTTTCTTCAGGATAAATCCCTTTTCAACACGTTCAAGACCCATTACATCATCACGCGGGATAAAACCGATAATTCCCCTCTCTGAAACCTTTTCTCTCAATCGATATACTATCGAAGGATGGTTCATCGTTTCCCATAAAAAGCCCGGCGAAACCGTTTCTCCCGGTGTTTCGATAACATCCAGGGTAGTCGTTGAGGGTATGTCAAGCGCGGCAAGCAACCCGGAAAGCCCGCTTCCGTACACGAGGATTTTATCAAACGGCCGGACATTCACGTTTTTTACCGGCTGCTTATTCGCAAGGATGGCGGCATGCATGAGCAATTGCCCGATCAGGTTGCTTTCTCTTTCTTTTTTTGTCGAATAAAGTCCCATAACAAGGTTTCTGATATCTATCATAATGAAATTAGATGTATCGACGGATATCACCTTCCCGGGTTGTCCGAAGCCACCACACTTTTGCAGAAAAGAGCAGCCGGCTATAAGAAGGCGGTTCCCGCTTATTTCGGGAACGGCCGTGGCGGATTCCCTGCACGGGGCTTTCAGGACGATAACTTCCCCGACATGGCGATTCTTTTCCAATTCCTTTTTTATACGATATACATCAGGACCATTTTTCAGGCAAAGAGAAAAATCACAAAGGAAAATACTTACCTTGCTGTTCTTCACCCGGCCGCTTCCCCTTCCAAAAACGCAAAGATCTTCCGAGAAACGGCCGTTGCATCCGTTATACATTCATCGATGCGCATCGGCCCCCTGCATGTGCCGGCTGTAAAAATCCCGGAACGTAAAGAGGCGGCCCCGTCAGCCGGGAAATCGTTGAAAAATCCATTCACATCCTGATCAAGACCGAAAAGCTCCGCAACATTAGGTGCATTATCCCGGGGGCAGAGACCGTGTGACAACACGAGAAGATCATAGGCGGTTTCGATACATGCATGCGTCTCAGGGGATTCGAACCTGACGATCGGTTTCCCCCCCTCCTCTGTTGCCACACTGACCGGGCTGCTTCGTATAAAAGAGACGGAATCGTTTACGTTCGCCATGAAATCCGGAAACTGTTTGCCGAAACCCTGGATATCCATATAATAAAAATCGACCGCCGTCCCGGGTCGGTCATAGGTTAATTTATTAGCCATGCGCAAGGCGTATGCGCAACAGATACGCGAACATTGTGAAACACCCTCCGTCACATTTCTGGAACCGACACACTGGATAAATGCAATGCGGCTGACATGAACTCCGGGGTATCTTTCATCATACAAACATCGCTCCAGATCCGTTGCCGTAATCACCTGCGGGTTCCTGCCGTAACCCCATTTGAGATTACGTGCGGGATCATAGGGTTCGAAACCGGTTGCAATGACAATCGAATCGGCATGAACACTCATCCGTGTGCATCGGTTTTCCAGACTGACGGCCCCGACCGGACACCGGTCGACACATTCACCGCAAGCCGTGCAATGTGAATCGATATAGTAGGTCCAGCCGGGTATTTTTTTTATCGCATCTTCGGGACAAACAGGTTGACAAAGACCGCATGCAATACATTGCCGGGGATCGATATAATTGCGCGATACTTCGATTTCAAGGATATAGCCCGATGGGGGGTGTCTTTTTATTGAACGGACTGTCGAGGAAAACGAGATGGCCATTGTATCGTTCTCCTTTAATTCACACAGCGCATCGCGAAGAAGACATACTCCGCATCGCATACATGAATCGGTCGCCTTGCAGCCGTAGAAAACAGCCTCTCCGCCGGGATATGGGTTTTTATCGATTAGCATCGTAACTATTCCCCTTTTGGAAAGGTTGCTGGCGACGGTCATACCGCTTATTCCGGCGCCGACAATCACAACTTTTTTTCTTGTCATGGTTATTAACGTTGCCTTCTCTACAATATCATAAATTACAAATTCATTGTCAAGTATACGCGGCGTACATGTGCGGGGAAGGCCCTTTCACGGTATTAATAGAACGTATATCGTCGATTGAAAAAAAGAAAAAAATCCGGCTATACTCGCATTTTCACCTCAAAACATGAATCTTTCATGGAATACGGCACTCATTCCGCAGAAGTTTTTATACTGGCAATTTGTTTTCTTTCATCCTATAATAGTAGTAATCGTATTCCTGCAACAGAGGATGTTGATCCCGGCTTGTATGTGGAAACAACAAAACAAAACGTATCAGAATAATGAACATTTGTTCTGACAGAAAAAGGCGGTGTCGAGTATGAAGAGGGGGCGAAAATGGGAATCCCTTTAAGCAGAATTGAGAAGGAGTTCATCTTTCGTTCACTCAAGGAACAGGGGATCACTCTCTTTGCCGAGGGTGGGGCATGGGAAATCCAGTGCAAACTCCTGCGCTATACCGATTTTGAACTCGAATGCGAAATCCTGAAGGGTGATATTTCCTCCCTGAACAAGGGCGACGATGTCCAGATCGTGTTCAGTTTTCAGAACAATAACTTTACCTTTCTTACGGCCCTGATTGAAAAAAGAGGAGAACACATAGTCTTCAAGCATCCCGATGAAGTTTGCAAGAATGCCAACAGGGAATACAGAAGAATAAAAATCCACGAAAAACTTTCCGTTTACTTCTTCGTCAAACAGAAGCGCTATGAATTGAATTTTCCGCGTATTCAGAAAACGGTGAATGATGAAGTACCCGAGTTCGCCGAGGACTTCGATCCCGCTTCAATAACCCAGTTGATCCAGGTTTTTCAGGAGAAAATGCGAAAAAGCGTTTCCGAACATAAAATCGTCATGATGAAAGACAGAAAACCTGAAACATATGAGGAAGATCTGATGGTTAGCTTTTGTAAAATCCTCTGGATACCATCAACGGAAAAGGAAATCCCCGCGCTTGACCCGTTTCTCGAGGACAGGATAATCACGAAACTCGATATGATCGAATTTGAAGAACGGCAGAAAACCCCAACATTCAACATGGAAACCAAGTTCAAGGATCTGCTTTTTCAAAAGAAAATCAAAGGAATCCATTCCGAAGTGTATTGTCCCATCTTCTACAGTAATTATATGGTCGGATATATCCATGCATGCAACAGAGAAGATATCAAACAGGAGATAACCAATGAGCTTATTGAATACATTGATCAATTCTCGAAGGTACTCAGCTATTCGCTTAAGGTGAATGGCTATTTCAAGGAAAAAGTCGATATTATCGAAACCGGATACGACGCACCGATAATCGACATCAGCGCGTCGGGGCTTCTCTTTGTCTATAATTCCAAAGAACTCGAGAAGGAACTCGATGTTTTTAATGAATTGAGTATTTATTTTCATCTTAAAGAAAAAAAATTCTCGATAGAATCTGTGGTCATCAGGAAATTCGAGGAAAACAACAGGTTCTACTACGGACTCAAGTTTAGAAAAACAACGCCGCATGAGTTTTCTCTTCTTTACGAATACCTTTACAGCAAACCTTTTACGCCCCAGGGGAAATATGTCTGGTAGGCGGGCGGTTTATTGGTGTCCGTTATCCGAGAGGGGATCGGTATGAATAAGCCAGACATCGCTTTCTCCGGCCGTATCGGTCCTGGAAAATCCCGTCAGGATAGCCCAGTCTTCCGATGTAAGCCGGAGAGAATAGATGCCGTCGGCGCCCGGTTCCCCGTATGTTTTTGACCAGAGCATGACGCCTTCGTGATCCGTTTTTATCAGATATCCGTCTCCCTCTCCCGTGCCGAAAGAATAGGTAATACCAGCTATGATATATCCTGTGTCCCGGGTCTGCTGAACCGACATTCCCACATCATAGTCTTTTCCCCCATAAGTGTTGGTCCAGAGGGCATTCCCTTCACTGTCCGTTTTTACAAGATAGACATCCCAGCTTCCGGCTCCGGACGACACGGTCGAACCGGTGATAATATAACCACCGTCTTTGGTCTGTTCGATCCATCTCCCGTCGTCCCAATCGCTTCCCCCATAGGTTTTCGACCAGAGGGCGTTCCCCGCCGCGTCTGTTTTTACCACGTAAGCGTCCCTCGAACCTTCTCCAAAGGACTGGGTGTACCCCGTCATGATGTAACCGCCGTCTTTGGTCTGCCTCACCCATTTGCCCTCTTCCCAATCGCTTCCCCCATACGTATTCGTCCAGAGAACTTCACCGCGGGAATCCAGTTTTATCAAGTAAAAATCACTCTCGCCGGCTCCATAGGATTTGGTATATCCGCCGGCAATATAACCGCCGTCT
The DNA here is from genome assembly GCA_016930085.1 of Spirochaetales bacterium. Classification (NCBI taxonomy): domain Bacteria; kingdom Pseudomonadati; phylum Spirochaetota; class Spirochaetia; order Spirochaetales; species Spirochaetales bacterium. The sequence goes on along the minus strand of JAFGHO010000102.1, from coordinate 1,649 downwards.
ATAGTCTGCTGGATTGAATAGGCGCAATCATATTCACTTCCCCCGATGGTTTTTGTCCAAAGCGCGTTACCACGACTGTCCGTCTTCAGAAGATAGATATCACTCTCGTCGATACTCTTCGTATGGGTAAAACCGGCGACAATATATCCCTCATCGGATGTCTGTTCGACCGAATAGCCGACGTCCCAGAGGTCGCCGCCGAATGTTTTTTCCCAGATCAATGTGCCATATGCATCTGTTTTGAGAAGGGAGAGATCGTTGAAACTCGAATTTTCAGGAAATGTATAGCCGGTGATAATATAACCGCGATCAAAGGTCTGGACCGCGGAATAACCGAGGTCATTACGGGGACTGCCGTAGGTTTTCGACCATTCGACCCTGGTCGCTCTCATACATCCCCATGAAAAAAATAGCGATATTACGCATATTGCGACAATCGGTATTGTTTTCATAGCATCCTTTCTGTCATGTAGCCTGATTGTATCCGGTCGGTTTATCGATATTGTTTTACCTGGGTTCTTTCATGTATGGATCGACTCCCCGAATTGTACCGGTGGCTATCATATCACACCTTGTTTCAGAAACGCTTCGATTATATCGACAACATCATCAACCGTCTCGGGTGAAATGATGGAACCCGTCATGTTATGATCGCGCGCTTTGCCGACATTGATAATTTTTTTAATCCCGCTTCCAAACCGCTCATAAGCGTGCTTCAATTTCGGAATCGAAATAACCCTGTCGTTTTCCGTATACAAGCACAGGATGGGGATTGAAATTGATTCGAGATCGGCCTTCCAGCCCAGCCGGCACGTTGCCATCATCTGAAGCAGCGCCCCGGACCGGTAGGCGGAAGTCCAGTACTTTTCATGTAGGCTGTTTTGGGGTTCAAAGTGATAATACTTTCCCACGGAAAGCCGCGCGATGAGATTTCCCCAGGGAAGAAGCAACAACCGGGCCGCCTTATCCGCCGGCTCGAAATTCGGAGAAATTAAAACAAGCGCAGAAAGGCCCGTCACTTTTGTCGCGAGCCACGCGGCAAGCGGGGCGCCGGTCGAAACCGCGATGATGACGTTCTTCCTTCCGATTCGTCTTCCGATCTCCCAGGCTTCCCATATGTCGGAGATCCAGTCACCGGCACACGCTTCCGCCAGTGCATCGCCGTCCCTCCCATGTCCTTTCAATCGTGTATAATAGAGATTCGCGTTGAAAAATGCGGCGACCCTGTCCGCCACAGGAACGGTTTCCTGCCTTGTCGCCGAAAAACCGTGAATATACAGGAAAGCGGAATCGGTTTTCTCGCCCGGGGCTCCCGCCCAGACGATCTTCTTTTCCGTACCGGGAGTAAGCCCGGGCACGTTTTTTTCCTTTTCGAAAAGATAATCGTCCAGATCTTCAGGTAAATCCACCGGTCTTATTCCGGTGTCCACCTTCACACGGGGTCCGGCCAGAAAAAGAATAATGAGACCGATTAACACAATACCGATGATACAAAATACCATACCTACAGAATATCATATATTATCGGACTATAAAAAGGAAGTAAGTTTTATAAAAAAATCGAATTGAATGCGCGCTATGTTGGAATTGAATGCGCGCTATGTTGGAATTGAATGCGCGCTATGTTGGAATTGAATGCGCGCTATGTT
>JAFGHO010000101.1 GCA_016930085.1 Spirochaetales bacterium | reverse complement strand
GCGTACCCGCAACTCTTTGCGTACCCGCAACCTCATCCAGAAGCGCCGCCTCTTTCATTAATGGATTAAGTACTTCATTGCCGCATGCCGCCCTGTCACTGTCGTTCAGATTCCCGAGGAGATGTAATCCCATTCCAAAGCAACCGATCAGATAATCGGCGCATTTTCTCATTTTCTCTTCCTCCGTCCCCTCTCTATAAAGCAGAAGGCGATCGAAACAGTATCGCAACATCCGTTGAATAAAAGGATAAAAATATTTTTCATCTATTTCACGGATTGCCTGATTCATGATAAGGCAAAAGGCATGAAAGACTAAATCGGTTGTGATAAACAGCGGATTGAGGCGTGATGACGCCGCATCATGATACCATGCAAGCAAATAATCGGGCTGAGAAGCGGAAAGCGTCATTTCGGCCGCATCCATTCTCTCACGCACTACATATCGTCCGGCCAATGCCCTTTTTACCGTTGAAGAAAAGGATCGTTTACGTGATCTGATCTCTTCAAAAGCACCTGATATCTGTTGCGTCGCTGGCGGCGGATCGATAATATAATCCTGATACGAAATAAATGCGGATCCCCGCTTATAGAGTTCCCGTAAAAAAACGAGATTATCATATGAACTTTCACAGGTATACGCCCTGAATATCCATCCCGTGATGCTCCTGTTTGCCACCTTTATCCAGGTGTTATAAAAGCCGTCCACGATCACACCCGGCCGCTTGAGGTATGTTTCAAGAAAAAACTCCCATTCGAGTTCAAACCGTTCTCTCAGGTTTTCATAATCCGGCACCGGCAGTTCTTCCGGATTCTCAGGTAAATCCTGCTTCGCTTCAAGTAAAAAAAGCTCTCCGGCCGATGCAAATCCGAGGGTACGTGAAGCCGCCGACGGGTGCGAATGGATCGCGGTCTCGTCGGCCGTTACCAGTACATACCGCCCCCCGATTTGTTCGGCTGCCTCGGGCGGATCGACAAGCGTTTTAAATGCCACTTTTTCTTTTTTTACCGAAACCGGAATATTGAACAAAATGCCGGCCTGTTCCGTATCGATATCACAGGGAGAGAAGTTTGATCGGGATTCGGGAATGGTATAGTGAGGATAAACCAATACGGGAGTCGATTCGGAGGGATATATCTTTTCGTCGAGATTATCTGTCGAAATCACTCCGGTGTGCGATGGTATCGTCTCTCCCGTATTTTCCTCCCCCGATTTCACTGAGTCATTGCAGGAGAACAGAATAAATAGCAGCCCCGCTGCAATATACTTTTTTATCGATAACACCGTTTACCTTCTTTCTTTTAGCCGCTACTATACAACAAAACAGAAAACTGGTTAAGCATTTTATATGCTAAAAAAGGAGTGAAAGCCCATGATATTTTCAACAAAAAAAAGCAAACTGGAAGCTGTTTCAGCATTCGTGATCTCAAGTGCCGTTATGCTCCTCTTCGCCCTCCCGGTCTTTTTAACAACCGGCCCGAAATACGGATATCATTTCCTTTTTCTCATCATCCTCGGTATATGCGCGTTGTTACTATTCACCTTCGCCTATCTCTTTCTCACAAGAAAGTCAAGACGCCGCAGGCGAATCACATTGCAGAAAATTCCGGGAGAATGGGAAGCGATACTTTCTTCGAAGGTCGCCTTTTATTCCACTCTCTCGCAGGATGAAAAGAAAGCATTTAAACGGCAAATCCAGATTTTCTTGGGTGAAAAGGATATTATACCGATTGAAACCGATATTGATGAAGAAACACGACTGCTTATCGCTTCGAGTGCGATCATTCCCGTATTCGGTTTTCCTGAATGGGAATATGACAAACTTACCGAGATTCTTGTCTATCCCGATGATTTTGATCTCAACTATGATTTTTATGCGAAAGAAAAAAATATCCTCGGCCTCGTAACGGGCCGGGGCTCCACAATGGTCCTCTCCAAGCCATCCCTCTATCGGGGCTTCAGTATCGATAAAGACAAACTCAATGTTGGTTTTCATGAATTCGCCCATAAAATCGATGGTGAAGACGGTTATATCGACGGAATTCCCGCACTTATCGCCGACAGGCAAGTGACGAAAGAATGGCTTTCATGCATTAAAAAGGAATCGGCACTCATAATGGAGGGAAAATCGGATATAAACCCCTACGCACTCACAAACAATGCCGAGTTTTTTGCCGTTGTAAGTGAGTATTTTTTTGAAAATCCCGGAGTAATGGCCGAAAAACACCCTGAACTCTATAACATACTCAAACACATATTCCGCCAGGATATGAAAAGCAGGTTTGGTTCCGTATTAACGTCGATGTTTATACCATACGGTAAAAAAACCGGCAGAAACAGCCCCTGCCCATGCGGAAGCGGTAAAAAGTACAAACACTGTTGTCTCAATCGAAAAAAGGTAAGCGCTCTTTCAAAAGAAAACTCGAATCCATAATGCCACGATCACAGAATGCCTTTGGGGACGGAGGTTGTTTACAGGGATCATTTAATGTATAGGAGACAGACGAGGCAGGGACGGAGCTTATTATTTTTAAAAACAGTCAGTTGTCAAATCAGGGAAGTATTTCTATCCAGGGAGTTTCATCGGTAATTATATAAGGGGAATGAAAAGTATAAAAACGGTAGCCTTGTAATTTTAAATAAGAAATATATTTAATATTGGATTCCTTGTCATAATAAACTCCGATAGGTTTCTCCAATTCTATATTTTCATCAAGATACGCCTCATCACCGGTAAGAACGATCGTTTCACCATCAAGATCGATATAAACAACGCTTGAACCCGCTGTGTGACCGCCTATCTGTTCGACTCGGATATATTGACCGATATGATAAACATTATCATAAAGATATAGCGCAGAATGGTTTTCAAGAAATGTTCTTACAGATATAATACATGGATTTCTCATAAAGGCATCATATTCTGCTTGAAACATATGCACCTTTGCATGGGGATAGGAGAGTATGCCCCCGATATGATCAAAATGTGAATGGGTAATAATTATATCCGTAATATCTTCCGGTTTGAAGCCGCACATGGAAAGTATCGAAACAGGATCAATATGTTCGACATTAAATAGTTCAATAAAGCTCTGCTGAATAAAACCTGTATCGACGAGAATAACCCGCTTTGTTGTTTTTATAACATAGAAAAGCCAATGAAAGGGAATTTTTTTAATTATATCAGGTTTTTCAAAAATATAACGAGTCGAATATGTCGATTTCCCATATCGTATAGCAAAAAGTCTTATATCGCGTTCTGTCGATAATAAAGACTGGTTACTTTTATAGGTTTTTGTATCGGTCTGTTTCCGGTTAATGCAGGCAAAGGAAACAACACTAATTATTATTATAAGCGCGGCGATCTTTTTCATACAATAGCTTTATCGCTTTTAAGCATTATCAGTGTGAAAAAAATGAATCCGGCCAGATAGCAAAGGATTCCTGCTGCAAAGCTTGTACTGTAACCGTGTGTCACATTTATCAAGATTGCTGAGGTTGCCCCGATTGTGGAAAATCCCCCGCTTATTCCGAACATCAACGTTCCATATTCATCTGACGTAAATTTCTTGACCTTTTCGACTGCATTCGGAAAGGGAATCCCCATGAGAAAAGTAACGGGGAAAAGAAGCAAGACGGAAATCCATATCTTTTGATCAAACGTATGGTCAATGAAAAACAGAAATATTGAATTGAGGCTTTTTGACATGATAAATAAAATAATAGGTATTAATGCAGTTAAAAGAATTAAAACTTTATGCTGAATGTATCTGCTTATAAAGCTGCCGAGACCGCTAAACAAAAGAAGTCCACCGAGTGTGACAATCAACGAAATAGTCGGCCGACCTATAAAACGCTGAAAGACCTGCATCAAAACAATTTCGACAAGCATATAGCCGAAACCTGTAAAGGCAACAAAAAGATTCGGCAATGTCAGATTCATTTTATACTGTCCGGCTTTATTCAGCATAAGCAAGAGGACAGGTACTACAATGAATAGACTAAGGACAAACACAATGTTCAGGATTTCCATTACTTCGGTTTTTTTAATATATACATTGAATGGAAAAGGTTTGTTATCGGTCGCAGGTGTAAGATCATATTCATAAGGGAATCCCGCAATATCCAGTGCTTTTTTCAACTTTATTGTATCTTCTTCATTCAATCTATCCGGGTTTGTTTCAAACATACCTGTTCTTTTATTGAAAGAATACATTCTATATATGGATCTGATAAGGCCTGGATCCGCAAGTTTATGTATTATTTTTTGAGTGAATACATCACTCCTCAAATGTGCCGGCAAATACTCATTATAATCAAGATCATTGAGAACATATTTTTCAACTTCATTGTCAAACCGTTTGCCGTATGGATCGTAAACCATATCCACATTATATGCGATAAATGGCTCTATCGTTTGTAACGCAACTAAATATTTATCGAGTACGTTTTTATCCGCGTCGTTAAAAGGAGTCCGCTTGATGATGATTGTCCTGAAATCATCACCATGCTTGCTAAAGTCCCATTTGAAAATAAAGAAATGTTTTGAAGGAGTTTCGATTCCAATATTCCTCATCGCTGCCTTTATTGTATTCATCATTTTATATAAAGCCGCTTCGCTTCGGGGATTATCGATAATTTCCTCAAACACAACATACCCCTGTCCGGTAATATTTTTTAAAAGCACTTCGATTCCTTCGACAGTATGGATATATTCCGGACTGAGTGTCGAAACAGGTCCATGTTCCATGTGAATATTCATCAAATAGATCGCATCGAAAAGTGTATTGGCATTTTCGAGGAAAGATCTGCCTTCGCCTTCATAGACCTTTGTATTTTCATAGGGGAATTCCGCTATATAGGCGAAAGGTCCGTTTTCACTCATGGTCCGTACGACAGCGGGAATAATCTCGATACCGCTTACTTCGGCGCCTTTAATCCGATTATTTGATTTAGCGATTCCATCTGCTGAAAGGCCAAGGATAAACATCTTGGGATTTTCGATCGGCATCCAGGGAACACGTGGATCTCTATACGTCCCTTTGCCCGAGCCCGCTGTATCCAGCACGACACCATTGACAAACATGCAAAATATATCTTTCCAGAAATCCTTACCCTCCATTCCCCCCGTCATGTGTCCGGTATATTCAAGCCGTCCAAGAATAGAATCTTCACTCAATAAAATCCGATCGGAACCTGCATAAATTTTTCTGTCATATCTGAGACTTTCATGATAACGCACGTCGAAATTCAAATCGATCGTCTGTCTGTGTCCAAGCTGTGTAAACAGATAACTGGCTCGTTTTTTGTCATAATCATCGCCGACCATCAGATAATTACCGTTATCATCTTTTTTGTAGACCCGGTTTAGAAACAAAAGATCATAATTTCTTCTGAAATACGTATTATGTTTGATTTTTAACAGCGGAATAATCTCATATTCAAAAACAGTCCGCTCGATACTCTCATAATTTTCGATTATTGTCTTTTCATTTTCAAGAAAGGGCATCTTTCCGATCCCCCATCGCTTCATACAACCCAATAGCTGAAGAAAATATCGTACACGGTTCGAATCATAGGTATCACCGCAAAACTTATATCGATCGGTTTCCCTGTTCAATTCATACACTCTCGAGAAAAACTCAAGGGGTACATTTTTTGTAAATGATTCGGCATCAGGATCGGGATCAAGTTCCGCCATAATTTTCTTTTCGAAGATATCGCCCGTGACAATATCAGGAGTATTTATATTGTTCTTTATCATATCGATAAACGCAACAATACACACAAGAGAAAGAATTGCGATAATAAGCTTTGCCGGAATGTTCGCTATTCCGAATGATTGTATACATATATAAACAAGAGGCACCAGCATCAGAATCATCATGCTGCTTTCGCTTTTAAAAACCGGAAGAAAAAAAATGGGAAAGAGAACTCCCAGTGCAGATGCGAACAAATTGATAAAATACATTGTATTGGAGTTACCATGAGTGAATATCGACGAAATATTAATCGTGGCAAAAATAAAAGGGAGAATAAGAAAATACGGATATTTTAATGATCCGATATTAATGATGTTATAGTAAGCAAGGACGATTGAAAAAAAGAGGAATACACTGGAAAAAAACAAGATTAACCGGATGTTAAATCGGCTTAAATAAAAACCAATCAGACTCCCTATTGCGATGCCCAACATGGCGATGGAAATAATAAATGTTGCTTTCAGATAATTTGTGACAATGAGCAGCACATGGAACTGTATTGTTTCCAAAGCGATAATCAGAAAAGAAAAAAGGAACATTGAGACGAAAAAAATAAATTTCCCCGGCAATACTATTTTTTCGGGAGACACCAGTTCGTTGAACCTTTTTACACCGGTGACAATTCGTACGGCACACCACCCAAGTTTCCGGTTAAATTCTCTTAACTTAGCGTAACTAGTTAAAATTATTTCCCGGCCGCTGGTGAATTCTCTCTTTAACATTCTGCCGATATCCACAACAGACAGGATTGCACTTTTAATTGTTTGGCGAACGTATTCTTTTAGTTCAACTAAAAACATAAATATTTTACCACCTTTAAGTCTATTATTTCTATACCAGTGGTTACATAATGAAAACATTTAAGGCTACACCGATTGCTATACTTTTACAATATATTTTATCAGGAATATTCCTTTCAGGGACGGAGTTTCTCTATCGATTTTTTGAGGGACGGAGGTTCGCTACTTCCGCTCCGGGGGACGGAGGTAAAAAAAAAGAAAAAAATTCAATGCAGCGGGCTCTTTCAGGCAGTTATTATTAAGTGAAAACATATCCCTTTATAAAGGAGCATATCATGAGAAAACCTCGAAAGCTCGTCGATGGGGCGCGGTATCATGTCACAGCCCGGGCCAACAGAAAGGAGTTTATCCTCGAATCAGCTAACATCAAGAAACTCTTCATGAATACGATTAAGAGGGCAAAGAAAAAATACAGGTTCGCACTTACCACCTTCTGCGTAATGGGAAACCATGTGCATCTGATGATTGAGCCCTTGAAAAATGAAAGCCTGTCACGGATCATGCAGTGGATATTATCGGTCTTTGCAATGAACTATAATAAAGAGTTCGAACTAACAGGCCATGTGTGGTATGACCGCTTCCATAGTACGGTGATAAACAGCCTGGGACAATATCTGCACGCATTTGACTATATTACAGAAAACCCGGTAAAGGCAGACATCGTTGGTGATGCAAGAGACTACGAATATGGGGGGATCTGGCATTTGAAGCGGGGATGCTACGACATTCTGGACCCGCCGGATG
>JAFGHO010000100.1 GCA_016930085.1 Spirochaetales bacterium | reverse complement strand
GCGGTTTGCGATAATGCACTCCACGTATGAAACGGCGCACAATTCCACAGGTACTGTGGATGCCGGAAGAGATGTGGTCTGCGGCGGCGGTTGGGATGACGAGCAGAAGCCTTCACACTTTCTCATCTCTTCCGCACAGCCTTCAGGATCGACGGAACACCAGTTATTGATGATGGCAACCCAATTGGACTCATCGATATCCCAGCCGTTTGATTCATAAAAGGGGAGAATGTCCGGACGGTTCCCGATAATACAGTTGACGCAGGTAACCCCCAAAGACGTCGAAACCTCCGCTTTGGCGGGTGAAATCGATTCATGGGCCGTTTCCAGATCGCACCCGGCAATCAACACAAATAGGACAAAAGACATCAAAATTAAAACACCTTTCATGATTTCTCCTTTCACTAATAAAGTTTCTATGCAACATTTTAGTATCGTTTTAGGAGGGAGGAAAAATGCAGTTGTGCCTATTTTTTTATGCTATTCGGTATAATGAGGGTTTGCCGGGCTTGTTCTTGACGATGGTGGAGAGATATGGAAATAAAGTTATGACGCATCGTATTCTTTGGTATTACCTTTTCCGGTACTCCTGAACCAGCGGGTGCATTTCCTTTTTCCCGTGACAGTAATAGGCGACCCATTCTGCAAGCCGCCTCCCGAGCCGTCTGCACGCCTCGGATTCGGCGCCATCGGCCGGCGGTCCGACGGCGATCGCTCCGTAATGAAGCGTCTGTCCGGGACCGGTGTAGTCCGGGATACCGAAAACCAACATCCCGAAATTGAGCATGATCGTCGCGATCGACTGGCAGACAAGTTCCGCACCGCCCCCCCTCCCGCCGGAAGAAGCAAACGCGCAGCCGATCTTTCCGTCGATCTTTCCCCAGACCTTTTTTACGGCGTTATCCCAGAAGGTTTTCATTGCAGCGGAAACAAGCCCCGCATGAGTGGGGGAACCGGCTGCGATACCGTCGCACCACAGGAGGTCATTCACATCCGCCTCGTTTACCCGAAGCAGCCTTACCTCCGTATCGGCAACACATAACGCCCCTTCACGGACAAGACCGGCCATTGTCCGGGTATTTCCGCTTTGCGAATCATACAGCACCGCTATTTTATTCATAAACACTCCTTCTTTCGTTTAACCATACACTGAAAAGGGGATGGGTGTAAAAGGGATATCATCGGTAAAAACCGGTGAAACCCCTCTTGAATCCGCATGGAGGATGAAAAGAAATTGGAAAAAAGACAGTGCAGTGACTATAGTGTAGATATGGGCAAAACAAAAAAAAGGAAAGAGGATACCTCCCATATTACCACGTCGATCCACAAAGGCTTCTATGAGAATGAAATCATATGTCTTCCGACATTACTGAAAGAATATGACAATATCGAAGCCATATTTACCGGCCTGCAATACATCGCCTGTATTTCAATCCAGGTCGATCAGCTTAAAATAATCGAGTACAAATACGGAAGCGTCGCATACGGAAACTGCGTCCGCAAGGTCACCGCTATCATCAGAACACTCATGAAGGAAAAATTCAGAAAGGAAGATATTTTTATCGTCGATGTGTTCGAATCGGATACATTCATCATCTTTCTCTCAGCCCCTCGAAGGGAACATACACAACTCCTCGATCATCTCGATGTTCTTGCGGAACGTGCGCGAATTATCATAAAGAAATCTATTTTCGAACTTTTATACCCCCTGATCAAGGAAAATGTTACCCCGAAAATCGGGTATGCCCTTATGATCAAAAACCCGATGATTAAAAACATTCGACAGATCACGCAGCTTCTGAATGAATCGAAAAAAATGGGGTTCTTCCTGGCCGAACGGCAGCACTATAAAAGTAAATACCTCCTTCAGAAAATCATTATCAATCAGCAGGTGACGACCCTTTTCCAGCCTATTGTCAATCTGGACACCATGGATGTGATCGGACATGAAGCATTGACGCGGGGGCCGGATAACTCGGAATACACGAGTCCTCTCGTTCTTTTTATTATCGCCGAAGAAAGCGGCCTTTCCTTCGAACTCGACAGACTCTGCAGGAAAAAGGCGTTTGAAGCGATCCGGAATTGCAAAATTCAGACCAAAATATTCGTCAATACCCTTACCATGACAATCCATGATCCGGATTTCAGGGGACTCTACCTCAAGGAACTGCTCGATGATTTGAAGGTGAAGCCCGAAAATGTCGTCTTTGAAATTAGCGAGCGGCTGGCAATTGAAAACTACGATATTTTTAAACAAGCCCTCAAGGATTATACCGATATCGGGATCGTCCATGCCGACGATGATATCGGAAAAGGATACTCGGATCTCGAGCGGATCATGGAACTCAAACCCGGTTACCTCAAAGTGGATATCGCCCTGGTCCGCGATATCGATAAAAGCTATATCAAACAGGAAATCATCAAGGCGATGATTCATCTCGCCGAAAGCATCAACTCCGAAATTATCGCTGAAGGAATAGAAACCAGAGCGGAATGGGAAAAACTCAAGGCATTGAACGTGAAATACGGTCAGGGGTATCTTTTTGCGCGACCGTCGACCGATCCAACCGCGATCGACATATCCGGGATAAAATGAGTCACCCGGTGTTTCTCAACACGATTCTTCTCATCTTCCATGTACATCCCTTTGTTCCATTGCGTTCCATCATAATCGACCGTATCCGCTTCCTGATGCCGTCCCGTTCCCTTCGAGTGAGGATTCCTTTTACAAACTCCTCCTCTTCCCATACCGTGAGTGTATTCGGGTAAAACCAGGATGCCGCGGTATTGGCGGGAACCGGAAGAAAAACAGCTTCGTTACAAAGCACGTCGGCGTCATAGGTGCCCGTACCGATCTCGGAACCCACATAAAGAGATGCCCCCTGGGAAGCGACAAGCCCCCTGTTGACGGAGAGATAACGCCGGAAGCATTCCTCATCGGTATAAACATCCTCGACTTCGTCGATAAGAAGCAATCCTCCCTGGCGGCATTCGGCCGTCCAGCTTCCGATACACGCAACCGGATCTTTCAGGTGTGAGAGAAGAAAACGTACATAGATGATATCCGCCGTCACGGGGAAAGGCGTGAGTCGCACATCATGGTTCACGAATTCGAGGTGCTTATAGCGATCCCGCGCAATTGAAAGAAATTTTTCGGAACAATCCATCCCGCAAACCCTTTCGGCGTCGACCGCCCCCCAAAGCATCTCCGTCGTGCAGCCCGGCCCGCACCCGAGGTCGAGGGCCGTCCCGACGGGTTCCTTCACGTAACGCCGGATAAAAGATTCCGCCGGGGGATTGAAAAAACCGGCAATAAGCGAGAGCCGTTCGGCCGCCGTACCTCCGGTTCCGAATGTGTACCTCGCTTGCGTGCTCATTCGTTTTCCAGTCTACCCAGCACGAGCCAGCCTTTCAATAAATCGTTCATTCGCCTGTTTGCGAAAGAAAACGTTTTTCCGCCCTGAAGCGGATTTTTTACCCGTAAAATGATGGTAAAGGGTTTCGCGGGCAACTCTTCGACGGGTTTGACGAAAGAAAAGGATGTCTCTCCGTTATCGCCCGGCATAACGGAGGTGATATCCCAATTTGTTTTCCAAAGACGTTCCACTTTGCCGTTATCGCCGACGACGGCGATCTCGACATCCCACGCGTAATAGAAAGGGGCCACCCCGATGTTTTTCATGGTCACGGTAAGGTTGAAACGATCCTCCGTGTACCCGGCGGACACGCCGGTAACCGTAATTTCATAACCGAGCAGACGGGCGGCATCGAGGGCGCGGTCGAATTTCGCACCGGTGAATCCGGGATGATTGAAGATATCGTATGCCAGAAGCCACGAGCAATGGGTCGTCTCGACACACCGGCTGAAATTCTCCGCTTCACTCGCGGGCGGATCGTCGAAAATCCCGGACTGGATCTCCGGCCGGAGTTCACCGCCGACCGGTTCGCGTTTCCATACGTCGGCGCAACCGGCCTTTTCAATCTGAGGCCAGAAATGCCACGAAACGGGGGGAAGCGTATTATAGGCAAACGAATCATCGTGAAACCCGATGTCGAGATGAGGACTTTCCCCCGCGGGATACCTGACGAGAAGACGTGTCGTGTCGAATGATTCGTCGAAGGTTCTCAGTATCCGGTTCTGGACCGTAAGCGGGGCGAACCATTCAGTGTGCGGATATGTATGCCATTCCCCCCAGAACCCGAGAAGGCCGATTGTTATAAAGCCGATTCTCGGATCACCGTCGTAGACGGCACCGAGAGCTCGGATAAAGTTTTCGAGCGCGCGAACGAGTTTTTCGTTTGTATAATCGGGAGACAATCCGCCGCCGTATTCCCCGTACTCGTAAAACCGGAGTCCGCCGTCGATGATGAATCGCGGAACACCCGAGGGTTTTCCCGGTGAATCGAGATACACCCGAAAACAAAGATGATTCCCCCGCCCCTCAGCGCCGCGAAGATACGGTTCGAGGCCTTTATCGAAGGTAAACTCATCCATTCCCGTCATGAGCTGCGACAACGGGAGATAGACCCATTCCATACTGTGGGGAAAATTATTTGACGACGAATCATAATAAGACATAAACCCTTTCAGGGGATTTTCAACCGGAGCCTGCTCGTAGGAAAGCGGAACCCATTTGTTCGGGACAAGGTCAGGCACCTGGATGAATGTTCTGCACGAGGCGCAATGAATGATAATCGGAATGATGACTCTCATAATACGGTATACGGAAAAAGCCGAAGGGCTTCTTTTTTTCGTCACCTGCCGGGGTGCCGAAAACATACGGACGCCCCATTGCCTTGTTTGAGGATACCTCTGCTTCTCTTCGCTTGACATCAACATGATAGTTAAATAGTAACCCCATAAAAGGCGATATGCAATAGTTTTCGAACAAGATTCATCGGGGAGAAATCTTTTTCAATATACCGTATTGATACTTGAAATATCGGCACCGATTACTATAATGGAGATCGAAACAAACTCAAGAAGGGAGTGCCATGTTCCCGGCTTTAAAAACAAAAAATCTCAATCGCCTGACGTTATCCACGGATGCACCGGCTTCCCGTTTCAACGACGGTGGATTTTTCCACGGCGCAAAGGCGGCCGGGATCTTTTTCGTGTGCGCGATCTTTTTCCTTTCACCCAGGCCGGTATCCGCGATAAACATAAACGGGGACTTCGAACTGAGTGTCGAACGAAGGGATGATCCCCCCCTTATTGCGGTTCGTATTGCGCCGAAACCGGACCGGCTTATCACCGGCCTTTCGGAAGATGAGGCCTTTATCACCCTGACATCGGACGATATACGGATCGAAGGGGAAAACCGTGTCTTCCAGACCGAATATATCAGGGAAGGTTCCCCAAAGGAGTTTCTCTTCCCGTTTTCACCGGCCCCCGGGGTTGTCGATGTGACGGTGGCGATACACTATGTTCCCTGTATTGAAAGCAGCGGGATCTGCAAGTTTCCGGAACGCACGGAACAGGCCTTTTCACTCAAAAAACCGGGGATCTCATTTTCACACGAACTGATCGACACGATGATATTGGGGCTGCTTCTGATTCTCGGGACTGCGGGTTTCATCGTTTTCCTGAAATACAGAAAAGACTATCTCTTTACCATATTCATCGCAATCGTATTCTGCGGCATGCTTTTATATACGGCAGCCGCGACCGGAGGAAACTCCGTCACACAGGCGGACCTTTCCCGCTCGATTGCCGCCACGCTCTGTCTTTCCTGTATCGGGCTCGAATTGCCGGACATTACGCCGGTCGTGGACCCGAAGGCGACCGCACCCCTCGCGGAATTGGCGGAGCCCGTGCATATTGTCGTTTTTTCGGCGCCATGGTGCGGATCGTGCCCGGCCGCGAAAACATACGTGGAAACGCTCTGCCGACGTTATCCCGAAACGCTTTCCTTTTCCGTCGTCGATATTTCACTGCCCGAAGGAAAAAAGGAACTCGAATCGTACGCGACCTCTTACCCTTTCCGGGAGCCTCTTCCGCTTCCGGCCGTCATCGTATCGAATAACACAAGACGGGTAATCTACGGCACGAACTATCTCGAAAAGAATATCGTCGGCGCCATACGGGAAGGCGGCCATGATAGTACCCGCTAAGGTAAAGCGAATCGCCGTATTACGGCGCCTCACGCAGGGCATCGGTCTTTTATTGGGTCTGGCCGGGGTCGCGGTTCCCGCGATGACCCACATTGTTTTTCCAGGGCTTCACTGCCACGCCTGCCCCCTCTCCGTCACAATCTGTCCGGTCGGGATACTGCAAAGCCTGATCAAAACCGGCCTTCCCCTCTACCCCCTCGCGTTCGTCGCGCTCTACGGGGTCGTACTCGGCCGGTGGTGGTGCGGCTGGGTGTGTCCCTTCGGTCTCGTCAACGACATGTGCGCGGAAGCGGGGAAACCGAACCGTACGCGCCAGACAGTCTTTCTCGTAGCGGGCGCGGTCTCGGGCGCCGCTTTTGTCCTGATCTCCCTTTTTACATCGATCGGATGGCTTTCCGTTGTCACCCTCACAATCTCAGTCTCATCGCTTATCGCGTTTTTTATACCGGTCGCGGGCGCTTCACCCGCCAAACACGGTTTATCGAGGGTTCTCGTACCGGTTGCGTTTCTCCTTTTCACCTTCCTGTTTCCGGTTTTACTCGTCTTTTCAGGCGCCAATCCGGTCCTGCTTGCAGCGGGGATAGCCGGTGCCGCGCTGCTCCTTTCGGGAAGCATCATTTATTTTATCAAAAGGAAAAAATCCTTTTTTCTTAAATACTCGGTCCTTTTTCTCACGCTGGGGTTCGCCGTCATCGGGGGAGATACCTTTTTCTGCAAACTCTGCCCCTCTGCGGCCGCCAGCGCGGCCATCCCCTATGCGGCGATCGAGCCTGCGTTCATACCCGGCGGTATGTACATAGCAAAGCTCGGTATCCTTGCCGTTACCGTCTGCATGATGCTTCTCATATCGAGGTTTTTCTGCCGGTTTCTCTGTCCCCTCGGCGCGCTATTGGGACTGACGAACAAGGTGTCGCTGCTCAAAATCATTCGCGATCCCGGATGCGATGTCGCGGATAAATCGGTCTGCTCCTATGCCTGCATCCGGTCATGCATCATGGGAATCAAAACAATCGCACAGAAACGGATATTAACCCAGACCGACTGTATTAAATGCGGGAAATGTATCGAAGCCTGCCCGCACGGGTTTCTGCACTTCTCAACGCGCACGGAAAAAGCCCAACCATAATTCTTGAAATCCGATTCAAAAAAGCTTAGATTAATTGAGGCGGCCGTATTCCTGCCATCATGCCGCAGACGGAGGGACATATCTATGGCGACGCGTTACGAACGGGGGACCGTATTAAAAGAACGCTATGAGATCATATCATTTCTCGCAAAAGGCGGCATGGGAAAGACCTACCTGGCGGCTGACGGAAAAACGAAAAAAAAAGTCGTTCTCAAACTCCTTGCAATAAGCGAACTCGAAGACTGGAAGGTACTGGAACTCTTTGAACGGGAAATTAAAACCCTTGCAGCAATCGATCATCCCCTTATTCCGGATTACATAGACAACTTTAAAATCGAAGAGGGAAACGAGATCACCCATGTGCTCGTCCAGGAATACGTGGAGGGCGGTAATTTCCTCGACCTTATCCGGGGCGGAAAACGTTTTACCGAAAGTGAAATCAAAACCTTTTTGGAGAGTCTGTTAAAGACAATCTCCTATATTCATTCACTCAATCCGCCGGTCATCCACCGGGACATCAACCCCAAAAACATCGTTCTGTCCAAAGACGGCAGGGTATATCTCGTCGACTTCGGGGCGGTCGCCGATGTGGGGAAAAGGGAATCGGGAAGCACGGTCGTGGGGACGATCGGTTACATGCCGCCCGAACAGCTTTACGGAAAGGTGACCCGCGCTGCGGACATGTACGCCCTTGGTGCGACAATTGTCTTTATCCTCACCGGCAAGGAACCCTCCGAGTTCGAATTGAGAAACATGAGGCCGGACTATCACGACGACATCACCATTTCCCGACCTCTCATGTACCTCCTCGACAGCATGCTCGATCCTGACCACACGCGAAGGCTTTCCGATGCCGGAAAGGCCCTTGCCGTTTTAGAGGGAAAGGAACCGCGTAAACGTTTCGAGACCGGAACCGGTGTCGCCGGAACGGAACGGGTGATCATCAAAAAAAACATACTTGGCGATACAGAAATCACCGTCAAAACGCCGAAACTGATGTATGTTTTCCTGATTTTCTTCGCCCTGGCATGGAACTCCTTTCTTTTTGGATTCCTTGGTAATTTCGGGGAAGTCGGCGATATTCCCTTTTTCATGCTGATATTCATGCTTCCCTTTTTCGCCGTCGGAATCGGGCTGATCGTGTTCGTCTTTTACGGTATTTTCGGCAGATCGATGCTCACCCTTTCGGCATCGGATCTGCTGTACACGGACAGGATTTTCGGCTTCACCCTGAAAAAAAAGGCCATCCCGATTTGTGAGTTCCGGGATATGAAAATAACCGAAGAACGGGGAAACAGGGGGACTATCTCCCACGTCCTCACTATCTACGGGGCGGGAAAAACGATCAGAATCGGAAAAATGATGAACCTCGAACGGGGCGACCTCGAATACCTCAAGGACTACATCGAGTCGAATATCCCGCAGCCCCACCCGCTGTGATATCCGCACCCCGGACCGTCCCTCCTTCGGCGCCGCGCCGATGACGCGATATCGGTATCACGACAATCATGATGACGGACGCCGTTTCCCGTCCCCGATATTTCTCAGGTTCGGATAGATTTGTTTATAGACGCCCGACAACCGCCGGTACTCCCGGCAACGGTCCGCATCCGGTTTTATCACGTGCCGGGTCCCGGTCATCCGGCCGGCGGCTTCCCGGAAACCACCGTACCACCCGGCGCCGCAGGCGGCGGCGATCCCCGCGCCGAGACACGAGGCCTCGGCGGTCCGTGGAATAACGACGGGCTTTCCGGTAATATCCGCGACGAGCCGGCACCATATACCGCTCGAGGCGCCGCCGCCGATGAGAAGAAGCTCGCGCACCGTCCGGCGGACGACGTTTTCCACCAGAGAAAGCCCGAACGCCAATTCGAACCCGATGCCTTCGAGCAACGCCCGGTACATATGGCCCCTGGTGTGGGAAGCGGACAGACCGACAAACGCCCCCCGTGCGGCGGTATCCCAGTAGGGGTTCATGACCCCGCAGAGATAAGGCAGATGGAATAGCCCGCCGCTGCCCGGGGCGACCCCGCCCGCTTCGGCCTCGAGCCGCTCATAAATATCCGGCTGCGCCGCGGGATCGAGCGAAAGTACCTTTTTTATGAACCAGTCGACGGCAAAGGTGCCGGCGCGGAGACTGCACTCATAGTAGTATCCGGAATCGGTACAACTCAAAAGGGTGCGGAACGCCCGGTGCGCCCGGTACCGGGACGAGTAGACACCGGCCACAACCGCGGTCCCGAGATTGAGATATGCCCGCCCGGATTCAAGCGCGTTCACGCCGAGGCCCGCGGCCTGCCCGTCGCCCCCGCCTGCGACAACAAGCGTACCGGGGCGCAAGCCCGTCATCCGGGCCGCTTCTTCATTCACGGTTCCAAGGATTTCCCCGGGTGAATACGTCCGGGGCAGCTGATCCCGGTTCAATCCGAGTGCCGCCAGGACCGTAGCCGACCATTGCCGTTTACGGATATCGAAAATTCCCAGGGGATCGGCGCTCGCCGCGCTCGTTTTGAAACTCCCGGTCAGTTTCCATACGAGAAAGGTGTTCACATCGCAGATCATTCCGATTTTCTCGAAAGACTTAGCTTCATGCCGCCGCATCCACGCGAGGCGGTAAACGACGGGCGCGTAGTCCACCGGTTTCCCCGTGATCCGGTGGATCTTCCGCCTCCCGATTTTTCCTGCGAATCGTTCCACCTCGTCCCTGCACCGCTCGTCCAGCCAGACAATGGCGGGGCGTATGCAGCCGCCCCCCCGATCGAGGGGAACGAAGGTTTCACGCTGGTTGGAAACGGAAAGCGCCGCAATCCGCTTTGGGTCGACCTGTGCGGCAACGGCCCCGAGGGCCCTGCAGGCGGCTCCCCACCAATCACCGGGGTCCTGTTCGTAATACCCGGGCTCAGGCGATGAAAGGGAGATCGCTTCCCTCGCCGAAGCGACAGCCTCGCCGTCCCTGTTCCAGGCGATCGCCTTTGTCGCGGTCGTACTTGAATCCAGCCCCACGACGAGGGCCGTACCGTTTCTTGTCGTATCGCCGATCATGCCGAAGAGCATACCCTTTTTCACACCGATTCGCAAGGGCGGGAGATCCCGTTCGATTACCGTTTCTTTTTTAAGGCACCCCGCTTACACCCGGCCCGCCATCGACATCCGTGTCAACGAAAAATCGTACCTGACCGGATCTTCGGGACAAAGTTCGCCGAACCCCGCGGTGATCATCAATGCGGTTTTCATATCCGCCTGCTTTCTTTCAGTGAATCCCAGCATCCTCCCGATCCGGTGCATGTGCGTGTCGAGCGGCACGATGAGTTTCGACCGTGGGACTTCCCGCCACAAGCCGATATCGACCGCATCACGCCTTACCATCCAGCGGAGGAAGAGGTGAAGCCGCTTACAGGCGCTTCCCTTGCCGGGACACGAGACGAGGGTTGCAATGGGTCCCGGCGCGAGGCGGCGGAGTTCGTCGGTAAAACCGCACAACGCCGGAACGACGGTTTTGTCGGAATCGGTATAAAAAGAAAGGAAGCATGCTTTGAGGGAGCCGAATTTTTTCGTAACGGCGGCGACGGCACAGACCAAAGCGGCGATTTCCCTGCCGTCGGTAAAACGGTGCCTGAAGTTCCGGAAGCAATCGCAAAGTACACGGTAATCCATGCCGCGCACAGCCCCGGGTATGGTATCAAGCACCTGAAGCACGGAGGCAACACTCGTCAATATCCGGCCCACCCTGCCGTATGCCAGAGAAGAAGCGATCAAAGCGGCACATTCGATATCGAAGGGATCCCGATACTTGTGCGGGAACAAGACCGGATCGGTGGGGAGGAAGCCGGGATTGTCGTAATATGAATAGATCCGTTCGCGCAGCCGGATAATGGTATCGCCGTCCGGCACACGATGGGGGTAACCGAAAAACGGGAGGGGCTGCCGTCCGGACATGTCACGACATCCCCTTCCGATAGCGTCTTTTTGACCGGAAAAATCATTTACTACAGGCAATATCGACCTTGTTCCCGCCCTTTAGCGACACCGTAATGGTCATTCCCGGTATGATCTCACCGCTTATAATCTTATGGGAAATCGGATTCTCAACGACGCGTTCGATCTCCCTCTTGAGCGGCCTGGCCCCGAAGGTTTCCGAATAACCGGATTTTGCCAGATAATCCTGCACCGCCTCCTCCACCTCCAGAACGATTTTTTGTTCGGCGAGTGATTTCTTCAGTTTGTCGAGTTCGAGACGCACGATCATTTTGATATGGTCCGCAGAAAGGGGATGAAAAACGATGATATCGTCGAGCCGGTTGATGAACTCGGGTCTGAAAAATTTTTTCACCTCCGCCATCACCGACGTTTTCGTCTCCTCGTACCCCTCGAATCCCTTTGCCTGGACAAAACCGATGCGTTTCACTTCCTTCGACAATATATTCCCGCCGATATTCGACGTGCCGATAATGAGGGTGTTGCGGAAATTGACCTCGAGTCCCTGGCCGTCGGTGATCTTGCCGTTATCGAGTATCTGGAGAAGCAGATTGAAAACGTCATGGTGTGCCTTTTCAATTTCGTCGAGAAGGATGACCGAATAGGGATTGCGTCTCACTTTTTCCGTAAGCTGCCCCCCCTCGCCGTAACCGATATAACCGGGCGGCGCTCCGATAATCCGTGACACTGTATGACGCTCCTGATATTCCGACATATCCAGTCGTATGATCTTGTTTTCATTGTCCAGAAGGAACTCGGCGAGGGTTTTGGCGAGTTCGGTTTTTCCTACACCCGTCGGCCCCAGAAAAAGGAAGCTGCCGATCGGTCTCTGGAGTATTTTCAGCCCCGCCCTGTTTCTCCGTATCGCATGACAGACAGCCGATACCGCCTGATCCTGCCCGACGATACGCTTGTGAATGTTTTCTTCCATGTTCTTGAGTTTTTCAGCTTCCGTTTCCACCAGTCTTTTAAGCGGGATTCCGGTCCATCGGGCAATCACCTCCGCGATATCCTCTTCGGTGACGCGGATATCGCGGGACGACACTTCCATTTCCCACTTTTCCTTGTGCTGCTCGAATTCGGTCTTCATCTCGATAAGCTGCTGCTGGATATCGGCGACCTTTTTGAAATCCTTTCCGGCAAAGGCGTTATGCTGTTCGTCCAGAAGCCTCAGCTTTCTGGCTTCGACGGATTTCATGTGCGGCGGGATGTAGATACCGGAAAGGTGCTTTGTGGCGCCGGCTTCGTCGATGACATCAATCGCCTTGTCGGGCAGATACCGTTCGGAAATGTATCTGTCCGAAAGCCTGGCCGCGGCGGCGATCGCCTCCTTTGTATAGAGAATTTTATGGTGGCGCTCATACCGTTCGATGACGCCGTTTAAAATCTCGATGGTTTCCTCGATGCCGGGTTCCTCGATATTGATCGGCTGAAGCCGGCGGGCGAGGGCCTTGTCCATTTCGACATACCGTTTGTAATCTTCGAGCGTCGTCGCGCCGATACACTGTAAAAGTCCTTTGGCAAGCGCCGGTTTGAGCATGTCGGACGCACTCCCCTCGCTTCCGCTGGTTGCCGAGAGTATGGTATGAAACTCGTCGACAAAAAGGATGATCGACCCCGAGGACATGATAATCTCCTCCCGCAGGGATTTTAGCCGTTCTTCAAAATCGCCCTTGAACTTTGCGCCGGCAACGAGTTCAGCCATTTCCAGTGTCACGATTTTCTTTCCGAGTAATGTTTCGGGAACTTCGGCATCGACGATCCGCTGCGCGAGTCCCTCGACTAAAACGGTCTTTCCGACACCGGCGTGACCGATAAGGACCGGGTTGTTTTTGTTTCTTCTCGAGAGGACCCGTATTATCTGCATTATCTCCTCTTCACGACCGATCACTGGATCGAGTTCACCCCTCCGCGCCTGTGCGGTAAGATCGATCGTGTACTTGACGATGACATCTTCCTTGCTGTCGGATTTCCGGTCGTCGATCCTGCGTCCGCTCCTGTATGAATTGTAGGCCTTCAGTGCTTCCTCTTCGGAAACACCGGATTTCAGGAGCAGATTTCTCACTTCCCCGACCCCGTCCCTGAGCATGGTGACAAAAAGCAAAGCCGCAGAGATATACTTGTCCCCCATTTCCCGCGCCGTATCGAGGGCCATCTTGAATAAATTTTCGACTTCGGGCGCTATCGATACATTGAATTGCGATTCACCCTCGAGCTGCGGCATTTCATCGCTGACCCGTTCCTGTGAGTATATTTCCTGCATGATCGCATCGCGAATTTCTTCCGCGTTCAGCCCCATCTCGCTCAATATCCGTATGACCGCCGAATCATGCTGTTCGATAAGCCCCAGGAGGATATACTCGGGATGGAGGACCGATTTGTGCATATTGACCATTTCCTTTATACCGATATTCAGGGCACCGATACATTTTTCCGTACAATGAAAGAGGTATTTTTGAAACATTCAGCCCTCCTGAAGCTTGTATTATCTCCTCAATAAAGTATATTACCACCGTTTCCCAAAGTCAACAGAAGCCGCTGTTTATACAGAAGCCGCTGTTTATACAGAAGCCATTCAATTTGCCGGGGGCCTTCTTCACGGCACCGGTATGGTTGACGGCGGGCAAAGCGCCGTCACATCCACTTGACCAATCGCTTTCCGGCCGCTACCATGACAGTATTCACGTACAAATATGGAGGAACCATTATGATGTTGAGCGATGATATAAAAAAACAGGTAACGGATCTTTTTTCAGGGCTTACCGGGCAGGTTACTATCTCCTTGTTTACTCAGGAGATCGAGTGCCATTTCTGTAAAGAAGCCCATGAACTACTCGAGGAAGTGAGTTCCCTGTCGGACAAACTCACCCTGAATATATACGATTTCAGCAAGGATAAAAACAAGGCGGATGAATACGGTATCGATAAAATTCCGGCTTTCACCCTCACCGGTGAAAAGGATTTCGGAATCCGGTTTTACGGAATACCTGCGGGATACGAGTTCACGAGTCTCATTGAAGCAATCAAACTCGTCTCTACGGGAAATCCGAAAATATCTCCGGCGACAAAAGATTTTCTCGATTCACTCGAAAAGGAAGTGCATTTCCAGGTATTCGTTACCCCGACATGCCCGTATTGCCCGGCAGCCGTCGTGAAGGCACATCAGATGGCGTATTATTCGGATAAGGTTAAAGCCGATATGATCGAGATAACGGAGTTTCCGCATCTCGCACAGAAATACCAGGTGCAGGGGGTTCCGAAGACCGTGATAAACGAGCGGTTCTTTCAGGAAGGCGCGGCACCAGAACCGATGTTGGTGGAAAAAGTCAGGGAAGCCGTTTCCTGAGTCCCGTTTATGCCGATTGGCGGTTGTGACGGCAGATCCCGCAGTTTCAGCGCGGAGAGAGGGCGCCGGTAACGACGCTGACGGTATTTATGGGACGACAGACAATTGCCATAAACCGATACCGATTTATATTCATAGACGTCGAGGTTGCGGGACGGCCCCAATTATTATATAATTGACAGTATGAAAAGAATATGCTGTTTCATGATGTTTTTTTTCATGTCCCTCGTTTCCTCCGTTTACGGCATTGATGTCGAGGTCACCCTCATCGAGACACTCGACACATTGTATGCCCCGGGGAAGGAGCGGCTGGTCATCTGCTTCGATACGTTCACCTATGGCGATAAAAAAATCGGGAGTGATTTTTCACGATACCTGGAAAACCGGCTCGCTTCCGCCATTCAAAAAACCTCTCAATTGACGCTTTTCGCAAGAAACGATATCGAAAAAATTCTCGAAACACAGGAATTGAATCTTTCCGACCTGACGGACGAAAAGAATATGCCGAAAATCGGCGCCCTCGAAAACGTCCGGGGCCTTCTTTCCGGCCGATTCTATGATGCCGGGGAACATGTTGAACTGTTTCTCGATCTTGTGGATATCGAAACCGGGACCTATTTCGGCAACACATCGTGTCATCTGGAGAAAAAAGAAATCCCCAAAAGCGTCTCTCTGCTTCCCGATAATTACGATCTGGCGATCGATATGATCGAACAACTCGACAACATCGGCGAAAGCGGAGACAACAAGCTGCGCGTTAAGGCCTGGTCCAGGCGGGGAGACGGGGGAACCTTCTCCGTCGGCGAAGACCTGATCGTCCATTTTTATGCCAATGCCGACTGTTATATTAAAATCTATCATATCAATGTCGAAGGTGATGTCAAACTTATTTTCCCCAATGAGTTTCATTCCGACAACCGGATCAGTAAGGATACCGTTTATTCTATCCCGGACGATTCGTATGGATTTTCTTTTGAGCTCACGCAGCCCATCGGCACCGAGTTTATCAAGGTAGTCGCATCGACGGAACAGTTCGGGGACATAGAGGAATCCTTCAGGTCATTGGGATTGGGGTCATCGAATATCGTAAGCCGCGGTCTGACCGTGAAACAAAAAAAAGGCAGAATGGCGGAAACACTGTTCAGTTATACGATTCTCGAAGAATAGCCGCCCGCAATGGACGTTCTCCGGATGAGGCAGCATTCTCAAAGAAGGTAAAATAAAGCCGCCCCGTCAGGGGCGGCGTAATCGGCGGACTCATATTCGCCGTGTCATTCGAGCAGACAGAATCCCACATGTGCATTGCTGTAATTGCCGTACATATGATTGTTTCTGATCGTTCTGTCCCATACATGGATAGTAACGACATATCCGCATGACGGCGTCGCGTTCGTATTAATGGAATATGATTGATTGATGACGCCCGGCGCAGCCAGTACCGGATAGGTGCCGGAGGCCGGCGATATCACGGGCGGATTACTGTAGGGCGTGATCGCGAGCGTATAACGCCAGAAGTGTTTATCCCAAGCGGTAAAGGTCCCGTCTATCGGGTTCCCTGCAAAAAACTGGCTGCATGCCCCGGCGTTCAGGGTCACATCGGCCGTCGGCCTTGTATTGTCGATCATCACCTTGACGATATTGCTTTCGGTATACGTTCCGTCCGACGGGTCGTATACGACGATTTTGATTCGATAGAGACCTTCGCCGTCGATTGCAGTTGCCGATATCCACTGTCCCAGGACATTACCTTCGACGAACTTCTGTGTCGGCATATAGATATCTTCTTCATAGGTGTACCAGCCGCTCGCCGCTACCTGGTCTTTATGGTACATGGTCCATAAAACGCCGTTCCACTCGCTGATCCATATCCTGAATTTATTTTCAAGGGTCCGCCAGGTTCCGAGGCCCTCCTTGCAGTACTGTACCTTGTACTTCAGCTTTTTCGCTTCCGTAGGATTGTTCGGCGGATTGGAAATATGTCCGCAGATCGCTATCGTTCCGCCGAACGGACTTTCCTTCGCATTGTAGCCGCCGTAAACGCTCGGCCCGTTGGCATACCCCGAACCGATTGTCGAGGGGATAACGGAATGGAGATTACCGGAAATGCTTTCGACAGCCATTCCACCGACGACACTGATAAACGGCACACGGTCGCCCCCGCTGTATGTTCCGGGTTTGAGTTGGATATTCCGCTCCACACGATTTCCCCACACCGGCGTATAGTCGGGATTGGTCGGTGAAGGCGGGGTTCCCCATGACAAAATTCCCCGTACCTTCAGGACGACGGGATTCGAACAGGTATCCTTCAGATCGTTGAGGTTTGCCGGCATGCGTAAGGCATAATAAAGTCCGTCCGCCGGTATGGAACCGATATCATGGACATTTACCGCGGCAGTCCCGACATAGTACCACCTGCACATTCCCTCTATCTGATCCCGGATATATATCCAGAACGCCACATATTCCATACTGCCTTTACTGCAAAGGTCCCCGCTATAACCGTAAGGAAGCTTTACCGTTACCTGTGCCGCAAGTTCATCCAGATCGTAATTCAGCCCGACGCTGTTGAGTTGTTCATACCGCGTATTCGAACTGTCGATAATGTAATTATCATAGGTAATGCTCAATTCCTTGAGGTCTTCAGAGGTGCCTTTGATCTTCTGACTGATCTCGCTGAATCCGAACCGTAGTTCCGAAACGTCCTTGTTCCGGTAAATGAGTTTTAGTTCCTGTGGATCGAGCGCGATTTTTTCAAGTAAATCGGAAGATTCGTATTGCAGTATATACGGGTTTTTCACGATTTCGTCGGCCATAAAGATTTCTTCTTTGGCGACAAGGAGAGGTTTTGGTGCGATCTGTACCCATTTTTCAAGCGCATTTCCCCATACCGGAATATAATCCGGATTTCCGGGTGTCGGGATATCCTGCCATGAAAGCACGGCTTTTACCCTGACAAGCCGCGGCGTTTCGCAATACCATTTATTCGGATCGATTGTGAGGTACGCCGAATAGGTAAGCGGTTTCGTCACTGAAAGACAGAGTGTCTGTGTATTGGGGATATCATGGACATTCACCTGCGAAAATCCCACATCCTCATCCGCATCATTGTAATCACCGTCCGCGTTCCAGTCGACAAAAAACCTCACATACTCGTAGGATCCAGGACTGCAAAGGTCGCCCATATATCCATAGGGAAGCTTCACATCGATAAAAGCTTCAAGCATATCCTGTTCCGGGTAAAGACCGAATGTCGCCAATTGTTCATACTTGGTATTGTACTTCATATAAACCACGGGAAAAAACTTCGATTTTTCTATGGTCCCGAAATAATTAGGATTTTCATCGATCAATTGAACGAACTCCGTCCGCTCTTTTTCGAGCCTTACTTCCCTGACTACCTCCGGATTGATAACGATACTGTCCTTGATCGTATCGAGTTTCTCCTGGGCAGACATCGTAAGGACCGTCATGATGACGAAAACCGCCGTCAATGTAAACTGACATAGTTTTTTTACCATACATTATTCCTTTCTTGAATTAAATTCATGCGGTATACCACAGTGATTCGATAACAAGTTCCCTGTCATGGACAAGTTCCTTGTAACAATCATAAAGAATAAAGAACGGCCGGCACCGTTTTATCACAAAGCTTTTAAAAAAAATCCCGTATCCCGTCGCTTTTCTCATCTTACGGGCGAAACACTGCCTTGACGATTTTGAATCGGTACCGTAAGATGACGGACAGGTAATGTAATTACCTGTACTCTTCATGACAGCGGACAATACAGGCGCATGTGGAGAACATAGACGGGTCTGTACCGTATATTCTTACCGTATGACGCTGCATATATCGATGTACCAGGCAGGCGCAACAAATGCCGGAAAAAGGACTGCACCATGATATCGGATAACAGGAACAGAAATAATTCCGATCCCCGGCCGCCTCACGGCGGAGAACCGGTTGAGGAGGCGGCGGTACGCCTGAAAGAAACGATCTTCCGGTGCTGGGAGACGGACAAAGACCGTGCACTCGGATATTATGAGGAGCTTTTACGGATGTATCCGGCTGATCATATCATTGAACGTAACGACAGCGTCGATAACGATCATGTTGTCAACCTGGCGGAAAAAATCGTGAATGAACCCGGTTTTTTTTCAAAAGAAATCGAGGACGCCGATACGGCCGCCGGTATTGTCGCTTACCTTAAGGAACGCGTCGATTCATTCAGATGGAAGGACATCGCTGCGTCGATCGACTACGCAAAGGCGATCATCAGGATCGGTGAAAAACGGCATGACAAGGACCAGGAAGCGCTCGGTCTCATGGCAATGGGCGATTCGATCGCGATAAGCGGAGACCGGCTTGAAGAAGCCTGGGACCTTCAGACACGGAGCGCGCGGCTTTTTCTCAAAAACGGCAATGTCCTGGGCTGGGCCCGTACCACAATCGGCAGGACGGGAATATGCATCGAACGGCATTGCGTGGATGAAACCCTCGACGAAGCCGAAACCGCCCTCGACATCTTCAAGCGCTACGATCAAACGGATTTTTACGTCCGTCTTTCGATTAATATGATGCGGCTGTTGAATGAAATCGGTAAATTCGACAGAGTCATAACCCTTTTTCAACAAGCCCTTCCAGCCGCAAAAAAGCTTGGGGAAAAAGGGAAGCAGCATATCCTGCTTCTCCACAACAATATCGGTATTACCCACTGGCAGCGGGGTGAGTTTCACCTCACCCTGGAAAACCTCTTCAAGGCGAAAGCGGTGGCCGAGGAACTTGGGAAAAAGGAAAGCGTCAACATCATCCTCGGCAATATCGCCTATCTGGAAAACTTTCGCGGTAATTACAAGGAGGCGTTGCGGCTTGCCGGCGAATGTCTTTCCGGTATGGACAATAAAAACACGCTTTACGGTTTGAGGACGAAACGAATAATGGCCGAATGTTATGTGAACCTCAACAGGGACAAGGAAGCCGCCCGGCTGGCGAAAGAGATTATTAACGATCTCGAAGATCCCGGAAAACGGAACAATATCGATCTGGCACACGCGCTTCTCACCAGGGGAACGGCTGAAACGAAGATAGGATTACTCAATGAAGCAATGACAAGCTTCACCGAGGCAAAGGATTGCTTTCTGGGGCTGCAGAGCGAGACATGGGCATTGTACACCGATCTGCTCAGGGGCAAGGTAATGATCATGCAGGGAGATTACCGCGGTGCCCACGGCATCGCAAAAGAATCGTCTTCCTTTTTCAGGAAGCACTCGCAACGGATCAACCTTGCCAGGTCCCTACTCCTTGAAGCGGAAAGCCTTCTGGGGATGAAGCGTTACGGGGAAAGCCTTTCTGTGGGGAAAGAACTTCTCGAATCGCTCCATCCTTCCGATATCTTCAGTATCTATTATAATACCAATCTTCTCATGGCCCGCGCGGAAGAGGGACTCGGTCATATCGCCAAAAGCGAACGTTATTACGAAAACGCGATAGAAACAATCGAGAACCTTCAACAGCACCTGACAATAACGATACGGCCCGAGTTTCTTGAAGACAAATGCGAAGGCATCCACGCCCTGCTGCGGCTGCTTCTCCAAAAAAACGATATAAAAAAGGCTTTTGAAACGGTCGAACGGCTAAAAACAATGACAATTCTGGGGTACCTTTCGAACCGGGAACGGTTGTACTGGTCCGATTCGGACCGGCAATCCAGGGAACTTGTCGCCGGACTCACCTCACTTCGACATGATTACCTCTGTCTTTACCGGCTTTATCACGAGCGTCCCTTTTCTGAAAAAGACGATCCGTCACCGGATATCGGGCTTCTTGAAACGAGAATACGCTCATGTGAACGGGACATGCATTCGATCATAGAAAAGCTTTACCTCCTTAACGCGGGAAAAAACAGGTATATCCCCGGTTCCCGGCCGGATCCGGAAATCATCGGAAACGCCCTGCCCGATAACGCCACACTGATCGAATATTACACCGACGGGGAGACCCTGTGGGCGTTTACGATTCGGCGCCGCGCCCGCCGGGTACATCGTCTGGACCGATCACTCTCCGGGGTTGCCGCATTACTCGAAAGCTATTATGACAATATCAATTTTGCCCTTCAGGAAGGTCCCCGCTCACCCTCGATACCCGGACTCACTCATCCGGCCGTTAAACTCGGGAAAGAGCTTTTTGAAGCACTGATCGCACCCATTGTCGGTTCAGGTGAAACCGGCAGCCGGCTCCTGATCGTTCCATTCGGATTGCTTCATTATGTTCCTTATAATACCCTGCATGACGGCGAACGTTTCCTGATCGAAACACATGAAATATCGCTTCTCCCTTCCGCGGGAATGCTCACACGGCCCGTTTTCTCCAAAAAACCGGGCGCCGTCATACTGGCGCACACGGATGCCGGAACCCTCCCCGGCACGCTTATCGAAGCCGAAGAAATTACGAAGATAATCCCCGGGAAGGTGTATTCCGAAAAAGATGCAACGAAAGACCGCCTCGAATCTGCATCGGTACAAATCCTGCACATAGCGGCACACGGTCGTCATCGCATCGATGAACCCGGACTTTCATATATACGGCTGGAAGACGGGCATCTCTATACGGAAGATATGCTCCAGAAAGATCTGGATTATGAACTTGTGACACTCAGCGCCTGTGAGACAGGGAAAGCGGTAGTAAAAAAAAGCGAAGAAATGATCGGCCTGATACGGGGTGTATTGTTTGCGGGCGCCCAATCGATTGTGGTAAGCATGTGGCGCATTAGCGATGAGATGACGATTCCGCTGATGAGGTCATTTTACCGTTCGCTTGCGGACGGCCATTCCAAGACTTCGGCATTAAGCCGCGCCCAGCGGGAGTTGATTGCATCCCGGCCCGGCCTTCATCCCGCATTCTGGGGCGCATTCCACCTCATCGGTCATACCGGCCCCCTTACCCGGTAAAAAGAAAGGCGTTCGGAAAGCGGTCTATCGATTGAAATCAAGCTTAAACGATAAAAGCGTCCCCCCCTGATGAGAAACACGGATCAGACCGGGCGCCAACTCCCTGAGAACGCATCTGAATGCACAGAGATTGTCTATCCGGACGACCGTCTTTATTTTCTTGTTTTGCCATACCTCGATCAAACCATCCGCGACGACCGGCATCAAGGATTCGGGTACGATAAATTGTCCGTTGATTATATAAAAGGAATTTTCTTTTCGGATCCGGTACAAGAGTTCCACTTTGACGGTATCGGTACAGGCAATAGAAACCTTTCTATACCGGGAAGGGTATTCCGTAGTTCCCCGTACAGCCGAGACCCCGTCTTCATCCATATACGTTACCGCGTTCCTTTCAAACGGAATAATGTTGCCCGCTTCTCCGTGTTTTTGTATATTTCCCTTTTCTTTCTGAAAATCCAGCTGAAAATCAATTTCACAAAACTCTTCCAGATATTGAAGCTCTTCACGGCAATGGGGGCACGAACGCAGGTGGGCATCAATCTCTTTTTTTCGTTCATCCGATACAAACCCCAGCCGGTAATCGCCGAGCTCAAACGAACCGGGACAATCAAAACGGTAAAGACTCGCAGTCAATTTCTTTTGAACGTCATTAATACCGTCCGAATCTGCCATTATACGTTTCCCTTTGCTTTTCCATTAATAATAAATGATACCATCATACTGTTTGTCACACCCTCCTCCTCAATTGTTAATCGCTTCAAGCAACTGCAGGAGTTGTTCATCTTTTTGTAGTTGCCGCTTTATTCGCTGTTGATTCACCCGCACATCGTCGGGGACTTTCCATTTTTCGGGATACTCCCTGGCGATGTGTCGCGGTTTCATATTATAGACGAAAATAAGCCGGGAAAGGAGTATATCGTCCGGATTGCATAAAACCGTCCTTACCCGCGCCCAGATATCCTTTGCGATGACCTGCCGTTCATAATCGGTTTCCCCACTCAACGAGGACACATCCTCGATGTTCATCGCCGAACGTTTGTTTTTCCTCCAATACGACATAATGACCGTGTGGATACACTTGCGCCAGTATGAGAGAAGCGCGCCGATTGACGTAAAATTGGTAAAGGGATACCGGCGCAGCGAGAAAATGAAATTACTCATACTGTCAAAAACAACTTCATCCTTATCCATGAAATTCTCATCGAAATACTTGTGTTTCTTTACCCAATGACTTATCAGGGGTCTGTAAATCGCGTAGACGGCCGCAATCGCTTCATCACAATTTTCCTCAAAAAAACGGCGGAATAATTCAAAACAAAAACGGGTCGTATGTTCCTCTCCCTTGTGGAATTTTCGCGTCTGTTCCCCACATTTTTTCTTTAGTTCTGTAATGCTTATTTCATTTTGAAGATTCATGTGTTGTCAATCTACCGGAAATTTATTCTTGATTATACGAACACCACACTTTCATGGTTTTGTCAAGCAGGCATTCACCTGTTTCATCTGTCTTGATCGCAAATAATTGTGATACATTTTCAAAATCATCGGATACACCGCCGTGAATAACGGCGGTGTATCCGCCTCACCGGTTTATATTCCCTGCTTTACCGGAACGACATAATATCCTGTCGATGTGTCGCAGGAAATCCTGACCGTATTCCTGGCGTCCGATATCGTCATACCGCCGGAGAGTAGCGATGCCATTACCCCGGAAACAATACCGGTGGCAAACGAACTTCCCGCCCACAGCGCCCATCCGGAATCATTTGAAACGGAAGACCCGGTATACGGATTAGTTATATAGATGCCGAGGGGGCCGTCTTTTGTTTTTCCCGTTGAAACGTCGACTTCACCGCCAAACGCCAGGAAGCCGTCCGGACCGGGATCGTTCGAGAAATCGGAAATAATGCCGCTTCCGGTCGCGGAACCGACACTCATGACGCCGGGAAACCTTGCCGGATATCCGGCCTCATAATGACACCATCCCTCACTGTCGTTTCCTGCGGCCGATATAATGACTCCGTTTACGCGTCCGATCAACGCGACAAAGCGGGAAAGCAGAACGAGATACAACTCCGGATCGGGACACGCACGGATCATATCCACGACCCTGTCGTCACCAGGTTCATACTTCTCACTCTTTCCACCGGGAAACCGCACCTTTGTCGTCAGACTCGTATTGACGATAAAGGGTTTGTCCCCTTTCCTGTTTCCGGCGACTTCCGAAAGGCCCCAGATAAGGGAATCGAGGGTTCCTGTTCCATACCCGTTCATGACCTCAATGATGTGGAGGTTTGCCCCGGAAGAAAGAAGGCCGACGAGACCCGCGATAAAAATGCCATGATCCGAGAGGTTTTTGTTTCCGTACTTCTCATTCCGGTAGGAACCAAAATCCGGATCACCGTTATTGTAGTACCGGATCGAGTGCTTTGTTCCCATCGCATCCATCATATTCGTGAAAACGGGATTCGTTGATTCGTACCGTCCGTACGCCTTGTTGAGTTGACGTGAGGAGGGAACAGTGTCGAGGATATAGACATCGACAGATTGCCCGATCTCCGGTTTTTCCACCGCGATACGTTCCGTAACGACACCCGGAAAGGCTTCCCGCTGATAATACGTTTCTTTACCGTATGACGAATACATCGAATAATCATGTTCCTCCACTGACGTGCCGGGCTCGACGGGAAGCCCTCCCGGTCCGCCGGTGATCATGCCCATCATGTTCTGAGTCACCATTATCCAGTTGACCGACAACGCATCGAGTTTATACACACGACGGGATTCCGTCACCACTTCATACGGACCGCCGCATGTCATCCCCGCGGCCAAGACCATCAAACCCGTATCGAGTAAAACACCGCCGATATCGGTCTGTGATGAATCGACAGAGATGGCGGCGAATGATGTATAGCCGTCCCCGTTTCCGATTGTATAAAACTGCTCGGCGGTGACGGTCAACCGGCAGAATAATTCTTTCCTGTATCGATCGAGCAATTCGATCGATTTTGCTATATCATTTCCGAGTCCCGGGTTGTCGTCTTTTCGAATTATCCTGTCAAGGTAGCGGTATAATGTCCTGTAATCATAGGCGAGAAAAAATGTTCTCAAAGCCCCGGAAAGCTCTGCCAGATCTTCACCGTTTTTAACATCCACATCATCATCGTGGGTCAATTCGACGAGAATATCCTCCGTAAAACAGCGGACACCGACATCGGATTGTCCGATATCGATAACGTCCGGTTTCACGTTCGGTACGGATTGGCCGAAGGCCGCCGTCATGCCGAGTATGAAAAGCAGAATGATTCCCGGGAACAATATTCCGTTTTTAAATGGTCTGCGTTTCATGGTTACCTCCTCTTTACGTTAAATAATGATAATTAATACGCACGGATTAATTATTTTCATCTTGTTACAATGAATGTCACGACAGCAGGTATTGTCACATTGCCGTTTATCGCCGGACACACCATTCGCCCCCTTCCCGCCGGTACGGGTTTCGTGAGGTGAAAGGCGTTCTCGATGCGCCGAGAAACGGATAATATTACATTTGATTTTTAATACATCACGATATTCTTTTTTATTATACCATCATACCCGATATATATCGAACTGCCATGCTTGTTGTATTATATATCCCACACCGACTTATTAATCCATTTTTTTCATTATTTTTTTTACGACAGGCGGGTTTCGAATGCCGAGTGTTCGAGGAAAACAAATTGTTACACGCCCCGATATCCGGCTTATCCGGAAAGATAGAAAAGTATGTCTATGCCGTATCGAAGCGGCCGTATTATTACCGGTATCGATCGATAAAAAACTTCATCACTTCGACATGAACCGCGATCCTGTGCCTGAACTGCTTGTATAACGATGTCTCCATCGTAAAACTGTGTGCCGTTCCGTTCATGTTGAAATAACGGGCGATCGTCGAGCGGTTTCTCCATCTCGTGGGCGTCATACTCGTGAATCCGGATGGAATACTGACCACGCCGCCGGGTATGTACCGCGTACCGCTTCTTATTTGTTCAGCGACCGCATAACCGTCTTCTTTCAGGTACCTCATCAGTTCCCGTGATGTCTCCGAATCCTCATATCCGTAGGCGTAGATAAATGCCCCGCCTGCATGCGCTTCATGGTGATCGATAACAAGTTCATATTCGTGCCGTGCGCCGAATTCACTCACAATACGCGCCTCTTTGGTGAGAAAATTGACAAAATCTCTGTTGATATCATATCCGTTGGCGTTCTGACGGATATTATGCACCCAGCCCCAGGGGTTGACCATGGGAATGGCATATATGGCGATATCCTCAAAGAGTTCGGGATGAGTTCCAATATAGCCAAAAAATGAAATGATCGCCTCCGGGCCGGCCGTTTCGTTTCCATGGGCCCCGCTGATAAAAAGTACGTATTTTTCAGGTGTTCTTTCTGGCGTATGGATGAGTGCCATTACCCGATACTCGACGCCGTCATAGGTAACACTCCCTATCTGTTCCTTCGAGATACTGCTGCCCTTGATCGAGTGTACCCTCTTTAAAAAATCCTGATAATTTCTCTGTTGCTTGAACGCGGCGCTGCCCTTCCATCCGTCCACACGGTAGGATGCATCGCTTTGCCCCCACAACGGGGCAACGACTATCATAAGGGAAAGAAGAAGTATCGTTTTTTTCATATCTGTTTACTCCTTCCTCATCATTGACGATGAATGCAGCCGAAATGTTCACTTCACCGGAAATCAAGTGTTTTCGGCAATGCTCTCTATAACTAATATAATAAAGGAAGTAAAACTGGACAACCTGCCGTCTCCATGCCTGTCCGGCATCCGTCTTGTCGATCGCCCGGAACCACCGGGAAGGCCCGGCATCCATAACAGCGAGATCGGGAATACCGGCGGCCGCCACGTTTCCCGGATTGCTTTTCAAAGAGACCGCTATGGTGTATATTGTATCAATGCATGGAGACCGGAATCCGGGCCTGCCGAAATAACAGGAAGCCGGCGGTTATCGGAGAAGTAAGTGGAACGGAAAGAGGATAACATCTTTTACCGATGCGGCCGTCACTACTTGTTATAGGAGAAGAAATTGGAACAAAAAGCCCTGGAAGATTGTGTGACGGAAACAATAACCTTCACGTTTTCCCGTTCGGGCGGCCCTGGTGGACAGAATGTCAATAAACTGAATACCCGGGTAACCTCCCGTCTTAAAATAGGAGAACTTTCGATACTATCGGAAACCGAAAAGGAACGAATCCGCCGCCGTCTGAAAAACCGTATCACACGGGACGATTGCCTCGTCATTCATGTGCAGGAGCAGAGAAGTCAGGCGCAGAACAGGGAACGGGCAATACAAAGGATGATCGTCCTTATTACGAATGCATTGAAAAAGAAAAGAAACAGGATTGCCACACAGCCGACCGCGGAATCGAGAAAAAAAAGGCTGTACGGTAAAAAGAAGAGAGGGATGATAAAAAAACAGCGAAAAATCGTGCTCAACGAGGAGAGGGAGATATGACATCGGTTTTGTTATTAATAATTTACTTGGATTTTCTTGATGACTATGATATAATGGATTCATCAAGGGAAACAGAAGAAACGTAATACAAGGGAATTAAAAATGAAAACGCCAAGTCAACCGGTGATGAAAATATGTGAAAAAGATCCGTCAATTACCATTATAGAGACTGTCGAAGATCTTGATCTCTATTCTGCCGTAAAATTGAAAGAATACTTCACTAATTTATGTTCTTCCGGATGGTCAAGGTTTATCATCGATCTTTCAAATACAAAATATGTCGATTCGAGCGGTCTCGGCGCCCTGATCCATATGTATACGAGTACGAAAAACGACAATAAATTCGTCATTCAGTTTACGAATATTTCAGAATCAATCTACAAAGTTATCAAACTGACACGGCTTGAAGGCATGTTTCACATTTCATCCGATGTGGAAACCGCCGTCAAGGAAATTCATAAATTACAGCCCGGTAAACATCTCATGCCGCCGCATTCAGGCGCCCAGACGCCAGCCGGCAAAGTCAGTGATGTCGAAGAGGTCGGCGATATAAAGATAGTGCCGAGTGAAAAAGAAAAAGAACAAATAAAGGATGAAGAGAGGAAAAGTGACACAAAAAAGGAAGATGGCCGGACAAAAGAAATAAAAAGAAAAGATCAGCTTATTATCAATGAACACCACAGCCTCTTCAATAAGGAAGGACTCAAATACATGTTCATCCAGCTTCTCAACCTGGAAAAAATACGAAAAGCGAGTGCGACCATCGTTCTTGAAGCGCGTGGAGAGATACCTGAAATAAATATGCTGGAATACCAGATATACCAGATTCTTTATAACGCATATAAACATGGAAATAAAGGGAAAATGTGGAAATCAATAAAGGTCTGGCATTATATTTCTCCGGTGTACGCCCATCTGATCGTTCAGGATGAAGGAAAAGGGTTTAAAAAACTCGAAGAATGGAATGAATATTACCGGCAAAGGATGTCGTGTATAAAAAACAAGGATTTTTCCAAATTAAAGAAATACCTCTCGTTTAAAACCGATAAAAGCACGATCGGCGATAAAGGCGTTTCCCTGTTGTCCGCCATTGAATACTGGAACGGCGGTATCGTCTTCAATAACAAAAGAAACACGGTTGCCGTGAAACGTATTTTCCCGTCATTATAAAATAAAAAGACGGTTTTCCCCTCCGTGCGGTCTTCCCACAGACAATCACTTTAATCAACCTCGGGTGTTATAAATAAATACAATTGTCGTACATCGCCAATGGAGTGAATCGGAAGGAGGCAACGTTCACTCCCGGATGGTGTACCCGGAAGTACTCAAAAAAAAGCCGCCCGAAAAATCCGGGCGGCCAATCATACTCGTTATAAACGTAAGGCATTCATGCCTTAGCGTACTTCAAAGTGAGCCCAGCTGTAACTTGCTCTGTAATAGATATAGTAATTGCCGTTTATTTTTGCAGGAAGATTGGAAGCACCGGCATATTTATTGGTGAACGCGACACCATTGACTTCAAGAAGATCGAGGTTCCATGAGTTGATGTAATTGCCGACTGAACTCGTTATCCAGCAGAATTCGCCTGCCCCGTTTTGAGTAAAAGGAACCGATATAGTCGTTCCATTGCTGCATGTTGCGCCGCTTCCGCCGCCGCTGCTCGGAGGATTCGTTGCCGTACTGCCGCCGGTTGAGGTGGTCGATGTCGAACTTCCGCCACCGCCGCCGGATACCGTCTGTCCTGCGCTCCGGCATGTGCTTTCCGCGATACAGCTCATATTGCTTTCCCAGCCCCAGCCGCTCGACGTATTACAGCAGATCGGGTATTCCCTGCCGTACCAGTTACAGGTTCCGCAGCCGAGCGCACCGCCGCTTCCGCCGGATGAAGGCGGATTCGTCTGGGCCGGAGGCGATGTCGGATTCGGGGTCGGTGCCGCCGTCGCGACGGAAGATGTCGTGCCGCCGCCGCCGGATACCGTCTGTCCCGCTCCTTCACACGCGGCTCTGGAAATACAACTCATATTGCTTTCCCAGCCCCAGCCGCTCGATGTATTGCAGCAAAGCGGATATTCGGTGCCGTACCAGATACAGGTACCGCAGCCGAGTGCGCCTCCGCTTCCGCCGGATGAAGGCGGATTCGTCTGGGCCGGAGGATTCGTCTGTGCCGGCGGGTTCGTCGCTGCCGTTGAGGTCGTACTCGAGCTGCTGCCGCCGCCGCTGCCGACGGTGACATCGGCGCTTCCGCTGCTGCCGCCCCACCCTTCGACCGCTACCACCTGGTAGTTCTGGCTGCCGATCGTCTGACCCAGACTTCTCCAGCCTTCAAGATGCTGGCCGAAATTGACGCTGTTTCCGCCGCCGCCCGAGCAAAAGTACTGTGTAAAGGTCGCGGTACCCTCGATTGAAGGCTGGTTTACCCGTTGTGCCGTATTCAGGGTGTATGTGGTTCCGTCCGCCGAATATGTGCCGACTCTGGAACCCCCGCTTCTGGGGATGTAATATTCGACGAGCGGGTTCTGCATCCACCCGTAGACGCCGAAATACTGTGAACCGCTTGCGCTGCCCGACCACGTTATCGTTCTCGTGGATCCGGTACTCCAGCCTTTACCGACGACGAAATTCCCGCAATTACTCCAGGTTACCTTGAAATGGCCTCCTCCCAGCAATTGCATGGATACCGACCCGCCGCCATCGGTCCAGAAGGTATACCACATACCGTCGGTGCCGGTTTGATTCGAGGTAATCGTCGTCTGGGCGGTCGCCGTAAATACGGTCAAGCACAGCAACGTTACCATAACAAAAA
The DNA here is from genome assembly GCA_016930085.1 of Spirochaetales bacterium. Taxonomy (NCBI): domain Bacteria; kingdom Pseudomonadati; phylum Spirochaetota; class Spirochaetia; order Spirochaetales; species Spirochaetales bacterium. The sequence goes on along the minus strand of JAFGHO010000100.1, from coordinate 46,132 downwards.
ACGTATTTAGTTTCATATAATACTCCTTTCAGTTTTTTTTTTACCTTAAAAATGTTAAAATACTTTTTGTAATAATGCTTTTTTTTTATTCACCTCCTCTTTCTTGATATTGACTAAAATTGAGTAAAACCTTTCTCTGCCGTTAACAACAACTCAAAAAAAGGTTCGCGATATCTTATAACATTGTTTCGAAGTACCTTCTATTGCCGGTATCCCGGGCAACAATCCTATCACTTTTTCTATTTACTCGTCTTTTTATGTATCCCAATCATAATTGCTAACGGAAAAGAATAAAATAATTATATCTCCTTAATCTGATATAGGCCATATGTCCTAGGTTATTTTAATTCCGCACTATGGACCGTCCCCCAAATATGCCATTAACACCAGCATACGATACCGTGGAAAACCTGTCTGAAAAAGAGATGAGTTTCTATATGGAATGAAATGTACGGCTGTTTAATGTATAACGGCGGCCGGTCCGGTGATGTTTTTTTTAAGCTAAAACAAAAAGGCTGCCCGGAATCGATCCGGACAGCCATCAATGACTTCACAAAGATACGTGCTGTTACTTTGCCTCAAAATGGCTCCAGGAATAATCACCCTTGTAGACAATGTAGTAATTACCATCAATCTTTGCCGGCAAACTGGAACCGCTGGCCCATTTGTTCTTGAAATCAACACCGTTGACCGTAAGCGTGGTCATGTTCCATGAACTGATGTAGTTGATGTTCGATGACGTCGAGAAGCAGAAATTACCCGCGCCGTCCTGAGTAAAAGGAACCGATTTCGAAGTAGCCGGACTGCATGAGCTGCCGCTGCTCGAAGAAGTCGAGGTCGTCGTTGTCGTATTCGGGGGGTTCGTTACCGTCGGAGGATTCGTCACTGTCGGGGGATTTGTCGGGTCGGGAGTTGTTGAACTATTGTTGTTGAATTCGATATACCCGTTACAGTGGAGCCACTCGCTGTTCGAACCGCCGCATGAACCGTTCTGGTAAACACCGGTATTGGTGCTCTGATTTTCCGCCTGATACGTCGTGCCGTTAACCGTGATATAGTCGACCTGGATATCGAGATCGCCGCTGTCATTGGTAAAAGCGACCTGTACCGTTCCCGTGCCGTTCGCACCGTAATTCTGGTAACTCGTTGAGACGGTATACGTGGCGACAGTGCTGCCGTTCACCCTGATTTCCATTCTCTCGGATCCGACCACACCCCTGGCGCGAACGATGATGTTCCCGCTGGCGGTTGATGTCGTCGTGTTCGGGGCCGGAGTTGTAGAGGTCGACGTCGTGGTGGTGGAAGAGCTCCCGCTTCCGACCGTAACATCGGCGCTACCGCTGCTGCCGCCCCATCCTTCGACCGCCACTACCTGGTAGTTTTGGCTGCCGACTCCCATTCCGAGGCTTCTCCATCCGGCACAGTGCTGGCCGAAATTGACGCTTCGTCCGCCGCCGCCTGAGCAAAAGTACTGTTCAAAGGTTCTGTCACCTTCAATTGAAGGACAGTTTGTACGCGTATTGGTATACAAGGTGTATGTGGTCCCGTCAGCGGAATATGTGCCCCTGTTGGTGCCGCCGCTTCTCGGGATATAATATTCAACGAGTGGGTTCTGCATCCAGCCGTAGACGCCAAAATACTGGGCGCCGCTTGCGCTGCCCGACCAGGTGATCGTTCTGCTTTCCGAGCCGGTACTCCAGCCTTTACCGACGACGAAATTTCCACAATTGCTCCAGTTCACCTTGAAATGGCCTCCGCCGAGTAACTGCATGGATACCGACCCGCCGCCATCGGTCCAGAATGTATACCACATTCCGTCGGTGCCGGTTGAATTAGAGGTAATCGTCGTTTGGGCCGTTGCCGTAAACACTCCGGTGAAACACAAAATCATTCCCAAAACCAACATCGTATTTAATTTCTTTGAAAATAAATTAATCATATTATTCTCCTTCATTTGGTTTATCTTTTACTTTATTGGTTTAACTGGCTTTTTATAATAATGATTAATTCGTCCGCCACCTCCTTTTTTCTCAAAAATAAAAAGACACTCTATGGCCTTTCCCTGCCATTGACAACGGCTCCGGAAAGGTTCCTTAGATTTCTCAAAGAAATCGTTTTCACCCACCTTCGTTCACCATTACCCGTCGCAATTAAATTTTTACTTTATTTATTACTTTATGGCGTGTTTCTATATATAAGATACTAGCTCATGATTAAAAATGGTATAAATTTTTTCATAAATTTATGCCTTTTGTCAAATAAACGCCGCCGCAGAACGCGGCGGCGCATTTTGTTCGGTGTCAATTCGTCAACCGTGATGCAGCGGATTACTCCGCGGGACGGCCGGCCCATTGCCGTATTACAGGCCGAGCGCCTGGATCATCGCCTGTGCGTAGCGTTTACCGAATTCGACCTGCGAATCATGTCCGAAGTGGAGCTGCCACTGCGTATCCGAGGGGTCCACGACGAGACCGCTCGCCGAAATCACCTTGCAGTTCGTAATAATGTTGGGAAGCTGATTGATGAGGGTATTATGCCCGGAACAGCTTCCGCTGTAGAGAAGCTCGCCCGCCAGGAACGGAATATTTCCCAACCCCAGGTCCGCTTTGAGGTCATCAACGAGTTGTTTCACCTTGTTTGGCCAATCACTCTGGCCGTTATTCGACTCGCCCTGGTGGAAGAGGATACCGTCGATGGTCGCTCCCGCCTGCTGTGCCGCCTTCGCGCGATTGATGATCCAGCTGTATTTGGAGCCGCCGTTCTTCATAAAGGTCTCGATCTTCTCTCCGCTGATGGCGCACGGGACGAGTCTGATGGTATCGTTCGACGGATACCTGCTTATAATGGTCTTCGAGAACCAGTCACCAGGGCCTATCGCTCCCTGATAGCACTCGTGGAGGGGCGGAACGGCTACCCGCCAGACGCCTTCCTGGCTGCCGGTCGCCGAGCAGCTGTCGTATCCAAGCACAAGAATACGTGAATTCTGCTGTTTATCCGACGCCTGAGCCGTTGGATATCCCGCCATATTGGATTGACCGAGCAGGAGGAATGCATGGGAATTCCCGCCGCCGCTCGAGGAGGTCGTCGTCGTGCTTCCCGGCGGATTCGTCGGAACCGGCGTCCCTCCGCTGGTATTGAATTCGATATATCCGTCACAGTGAAGCCATTCGCTGTATGATCCGCCGCAGGCGCCATCCACATAAACGGCGGTATTGGTCGCCTGGTCTTCAGCCTGATATGTCGTCCCATTGATAACGACATAGTCGACCTGAATATCCATCCCGTTTTCAAGCTGATCGTCATTCGTAAACGCGACCCTGACCGTTCCCGTGCCATTTGCGCTGTAGTCAGCGTAACTCGTCGACATGGTGTATGAGGCGACGGTCGTTCCGTTTACCAGGATTTCAAGGTTTTCACCGCCCATCGTCCCTCGCGCCCGGACCGTGATAGTGCCTCCTGTGACGCTTGTCGTTGTCGTTGTTCCCGGGACCGGCGTACTCGAGCACGGAAAGCTCGATATAAGGCCCACATAATACTGCGCGATTAAGAGCGCGTCCACGACATTTACGCCATCGGTACAGTTCACGTCCGCCTCACCCGCGTAATAATTCGAAGGGTTCAATCCAACATACGCCTGAGCGACGAGGAGGGCGTCGACAATGTCGATACCGCCGCTATGGTTCGTGTCGCCCAGCGAATAAGACTGGCCGAACACCGCGCACGGTGCGAGGATCACCATCAAAACCAATAAACTTTTTTCCATAATTGCATCCTTTCTCCTTAGATTATATTTTTTATATATTTCCATTCCCGCCCGAGACAAAAAGCAATAAAAACAACCGGTAAAAGCCGTTCTCCGAATACGGCGGTATGTATTTTATACGGTATATATTACCATCATCTACTTCCTGTTCCTATAAATACATAGTAAAACAATCATAATATGTATTACTTGCAAAATTGAGCATAAAAAATTATAATTCCGGAACAAGTGAAAACCGTTTTCTTTATGCAAGCATCCCGTGCCCGTCATTACGCATGAGAAAGCCGGTCAAATATTATACATTCGCTCATTTTTCTTACATTTATGATAAGCCATTTATCTTAAGGGAAAATGACGGCCGTCACTTTTATATGTTTCCGTATGGATATACAAAAAAAGCCGCCCGGATGTCCTCCGGACGGCTTTTTTTCGTTACTGGAAACCTGTCGTCACTATCTAAGGTTTATAGTGAAAACGGTTCATGGTGTTTACCACCACGACCATCCGCCCCAGCCGCCCCAGCTCCAGTTGCTTGTGGTGGTGCTGTTATAGTTACTCGTGGTTGTGTTGGATGAACCGCCGCCGCCGGGAGTGTCGCCGAAGCCGATGACGCCGTTACAATGCATCCATTCGCTGTTGGAACCGCCGCAGCTGCCGTTCTGGTAGACCGCCGTGTTGTAGCTCTGGTTTTCCGCCTGGCGGTAATCGCCATTAACGGAGAGATAATCGATCTGGACGTCTCTGTTGTCCGCGTCATTAAAGAATTCGACATTGATGCCGCCCGTATTGTAGCTCGATGCCGTATAATCACCCATACTGGTACCTAACGTGAATGTGGCAATGGTGTTGTTGCCGATTCTCAGGTTGACCCTTCCCTGGCCGTCCGTACTGCGGGCCCGTAATCTGTAGTTGATATTTCCGCCGCCGCTTGAAGAGGATGTCGATGTCGTCGTCGAGCCCGGTGCCGGAGTCGAAGAACTGGTCGACGTTGTCGTCGATGAGCCGCCGCCGCTGCTGCTGCCGACCGTGCAGCTTGCGCTTCCGCTGCTTCCGCCCCATCCTTCTATCGCCACTACCTGGTAGTTCTGGCTTCCGACGCCCTGTCCCAGGCTTCTCCATCCGGAACAATGCTGGCCGAAGTTTATTGGGCTTCCGCCGCCTGAGCAAAAGTACTGGGTAAATGTTTTGGTTCCTTCAATGGAAGGCTGGTTGACGCGCTGCGCCGTATTCAGGGTCCATGTGCGTCCGTCAGCCTGATAGGTCCCTACTCTGGAACCTCCGCTTCTCGGGATGTAATATTCGACGAGGGGATTCTGCATCCACCCATAGAGGCCCATATATTGAGAGTTGCCGGCGTTGCCCGACCAGGATATCGTTCTGCTTTCGGAACCGGTGCTCCAGCCTTTTCCGCAGACAAAATTGCCGCAGTTGCTCCACTGAACGCTGAATTGGCCTCCGGACCCCAACGTCATTGATACCGAGCCTCCGCCGTCGGTCCAGAAGGTGTACCAGTAACCACCCTGGCTACCGGTCGAATTCGAGGTAATCGTCTGTGCGGTTGCTGTAAACACGGTAAGACACAAGACAATTACTAAAACCAAGATCCTATTTAATTTCATTTTGTACTCCTTTCGGTTTTTCTTTAATTTCCCAATTTTACTGATCTTTTAATAATTAGCTGTATGTTTTTTCACCTCCTTTTTTCTATTAAATAAAATGATATCGCAAAACCTTCCCAACCATTAACAACAGCTCCGGAAAGGTTTCCGGGATTTCAAAAAGAAATTGTTACGTATCGCTTTCTTTTGCCAATACCCGGAGCATCTCCCTTTTTCTTCTTTAGCCTTTCTTTTCCTCTCTTTGGATATTACAATCATACGGCAAAAAATGTAATAATTTACTTGCCTTATTTTGGTATAGGACATACGTATTAAGGGATATCAACAGGTATTAATATGAACTATTCTCCATTATAGTTGCCAATTTCAGTATCCCGGCGCGTCTGTATATATTATCAGTGTCTCTTCGGGTCAATCAAGCAATTTTTTCCTGAAAAACCTTGCGTCAAACTCCAACTTTGGTTATCTTTTCATCATTAAAACCAAAAAAGGAGCGGAAACCATGAAAGGCAAAATAAAATATATTGTCGGATTGCTGGTGTTTATACTCGCAGGTATCGGTATCTATATCATTGTTCAACAAATGGGAAAGGGCCGCATAGTGAGTGACAAGGACAACCTTCTTGCCACGTTACCCCCGGAGGTTAGAGAAGAAGATATCAACGATCATGTCTTCAGTCCCGACGGGAGAAGTGTCGCATATATTCTCAAAAAAGGCGAAAAAGCGGCAATAGTCGTAAACCATTCGGCGGGTCCGGAGTATGATGACGTCGGCGCTCCCCACTTCAGCTCCGACGGTAAGATCCTGGCATACAAAGCCAAAGAAGGTGACAAATGGTTTATCGTTACGGGAAACAAAAAAATGGAGAAGTTCGATGAAATAGGGTACCCTCTTCTGAGCCCCGACGGTCAAAGGCTCGCTTATGGGGCAAAGGAAGAAGATAAATGGCTGGTTGTCGTCGACGGAAAAAAGGGCGATCGATACGACAAAGTCGAGGCACTTTGCTTCAGTCCCGACGGTAAAAGGGTCGCGTATCGCGGTAATCTCGAGGCGGAAAAAAAATCACTCGTCGTTGTCGACGACAAAAAAGATGGAAAATTCGACTGGGTCACCGATCCGATTTTCAGTCCCGACAGTGAAAGCGTCGCTTATTCCGCGAAGGAAGGCGATACATGGTTTATGGTTGTCGACGGTAAAAAGAGTGAAGGATATATCGCGATCGGGGTACCGGTTTTCAGTCCGGACGGCAAACGGTTCGCTTACGGCGCGAGAAAAGGCGATGCGTCGTTTATCGTGGTCGACGGTGAAAAAGGTGAAGAATATGAAGGGTTGAGGGATCCTTCCTTCAGTCCCGACGGTAAAAGAATCGCTCACGCAGTAAAGGAAGGCGATACATGGTTTATGGTTGTCGACGGTAAAAAAAGTGAAACATATGACGAAGTCGGTGAGCCCCGCTTCAGTCACGACGGGAAACGGTTCGGGTATTGGGCAAAGGAAGGCGATAAAATGTTTACGGTCATCGATAATGTAAAAAGTGAAAAATATGATGACGTCAGTATTCCCTACTTCAGTCCCGACGGTACGATGGCCGCTTACGGCGTAAAGGAAGGCGATAAATGGTTTATGGTTATCGATGAAAAAAAATACGACGCCCTTAACGGTATTATTCCTGAAAAGATTCCGATATATCAATTTCAGACAAGATACGGCCAACCGGGTTTTTACGTTACCAGAGAAAATGTTATCGTTTTCAGTACGGGTCTGGGAAAGACAGCGTATATCTGCCTGAAAGATAAAGGATATTATGTTGCGGTAAACGGCAACATCGGTGAGAAATTCGATTTTATCGGAGGTGCGGTCGTGAGTAACGGACTCGGGATGGCCCTGCCGATCCAGGCGGCGGAAGGGAATCTGACGGTCGCTGAAAAATTCTTTGGCGCCAGCACCTTCACTCTCGGAATCGAATACTCCGGCACACCGTATCTCCACCTCAGTCCCGACGGGAAAAAGGTTTCGTTTGGGGCAAGGAAGGGAAGAGAGTTGTGGTGGAAGGAGATACATCTGGAATAGATAAGAAAAATAATTGCCCGGGACTGGATTTGAACCAGCACAGCCGTGAAGCCACCAGACCCTGAACCTGGCGTGTCTACCAATTTCACCACCCGGGCTCAATGGAGAAAGAGTAAATTATTCGGGATTTTTTGTCAACTAGCCCGGACTTTGTGCGCAGGGTATTAATTATCCAGGCGAACCCGATATGCATACATCAAGCGGTAATATACAATTCATAACACGGGGTATGGCGTTTTCCTTTCCCCCGCGTTCCTTTTCCCCTTGCCTATTGTGGCCAAATAATTGTATTGTTGTTACATCGGTTTTATAACCGCATCAAGCAACTGTACCTTAATAAAGACAAGGAGTAAGCGGTCTGAAAATTCTTTTCATCGGAGAAATTGTCGGAAAAACAGGAGTCTTTACCGTAAAACGGCTTCTTCCGCAAATTAGAAAAGATAGCGGCATCGATTTCGTAATAGCAAACGGAGAAGGGGCGACCGCCGGGTTTGGTATCGGCAGAAATCACGCAGTCTATCTGCATAAACTCGGGATCGATATCATTACAACCGGCGAGCGGGCATATTATAAAAAGGATATGGTGGATCATTTCAAAAAGGTCTCCTACATGCTGCGTCCCGCGAATTACCCCTATTCCAATCCCGGGCGGGGCTGGACAATAGCGAACAGGGACGGTTTTTCACTGGGCGTCATTATCGTGATGGGCCAGGCGGGATTTCCCCGTGTTCATCTGAGGAATCCATTTGTTCTGCTCCCCGAACTGATCAAAAAGATCTCGGAAACGACTCCCAACATCATCATCGAATATCACGCGGAAACCACCGCAGAGAAAAACAGCCTGTTTCAGTATCTGGACGGCCAGGTCTCGGCGATCATCGGCACCCACACAAGGGCGTTGAGTGCCGATGAACGACTCATGCCCGCCGGGACCGCCGTCATTACCGACGCGGGGAGGACCGGGAGTATTAATTCCGTCGGGGGAATGGATTCTGAAATAGAAATCAGAAAATATATTTCCCAGATTCCCGAATATTCAAAAGCGGCGTTCGACTCACTCGAACTGCAGGGAGTCCTCATCGACATCGATCAAACATGCGGCAAAGCCCGGTCGATTGCCAGGTTGAGGATCCCGTGCAAGGACACCATCAATGCTTGAGCATGCGGTTGTCTGTTCCCTCGAGGGCAATACAATTGAAGTTGTCATCGACAGAGATTGCGGGGAGCATTGTCTTCATTGCAGCCGGGATAAACGGAAACACAGGATACGTGTGTCGAACTCGAAGAATCTGGACGTCACGACTGGCGACCGCGTGGAAATCTATCTCGCTCCATCAAAGGCCATATTGGCCGGTTTTTTTGTGTTCATTTTACCTCTTCTGCTTTTTGTTCTCTTTTATTGGACCGCCCGGACAGGGTTCAGGTCCGACAATGAAGCTATTCCCGCCGCCGCCGGTTTGTGCGGGATAGTCGCGGGATTCATCATCAACGTTCTCATTAAAAAACTGCGGAAAAAGGAAGTGCTTCCGGACATCGTCTCTGTGGTATCGGAAAAACATCGCGATGAAGGAAACGACACCTGTAACGGTATAAGTTGAAGAAAGGCTCGTTGCTTTAAAACCGTCACATGATTTTATGTGGCACGTAAGGACACACTATGAAAAGAAATACCATTATTGTTTCTCTTATGAATCTGCGGTCCATATTGATTCTCGCATGGCTGGTTTTGAGTACCCTTGTCTATGGAATCGTCTGTCTCATTGTGAGGATTTTATCCGAGAGGATTTCGAGATATATTGCGGTTTTATGGTGCAGACATCTCGGGTGGTTAAGCGGCGTCAAAGTAGTCTCCCGGGGGCTTGAAAGACTCGACAGGAAAAAGAATTACGTATTTATCGCCAATCATCAAAGCTACTTCGATATTGTCGTCCTCTATTATGCCCTTCCTTACGCCTTGAGTTTCATCGCGAGGAAAAACCTCTTTTATATACCTGTCTGGGGCTGGAGTATCTGGGCGATCGGTCATATACCGGTGGATAGAAGCAACCCTCGAAAAGCGAAAAAAACCTTCGAAAAAGCGGTTAAAACGATAAAAAGAAAACACCGGTCGATTTTTGGCTTTCCCGAAGGGACGAGAAGCAGAACGGGAGAGGTCGGCGAGTTCAAACTCGGTCTTTTCAGTCTGGCGTTGAAAGCGGGTATCGATATTGTTCCCATCGCGATACATGGCGCACGCGATATCCTGCCAAGGGGGTCCTTCATGATCCGTCCGGGAACCGTTTATTTTACCGTTGACGATCCCATCGAAATTTCGGCATACGATCATTCCATGAAATTCACCCTTGCAGAAGATGTAAGAAAAAGGATCATTCGGCTTGTCGAAGAAGAAAAGAAAAGACCGATACAGGCCGGGTAACCCGTCGGTTTCGACCGGACAACCGCCCATCCTGCCCTTTTCCCGTCATTTACGCGTCTGAAAATAACGGGGCTTTCGTCATCGTGTTGATTGTTTCCGCCATCCTGTCAAGGGTGACGACATAGCGGATATATCCCTTTTCAATTGCCGCCCTCGGCATTCCCGGAACGATACAACTCGCTTCATCCTGAGAAACGGTAATTCCCCCCTGCCTGAAGATGTCTCCTATTTTTGCGACCCCGTCCTTGCCCATGCCGGTCATAATAATCGCCATACAATTATGATGATAGACATCCAGCACCGAAGAAAAAAGCACATCGACGGAAGGCCGGTGTCCGTTTACCGGTTCGTCTTCCGAAAGTCTGACAATAGTGGCGAATTGTCTTTTCTCCACTTCGAGGTGCCTGTCCCCGGGGGCGATCAGTATCCTTCCCTTTTTTATGATATCACCGTCAGCGGCTTCTTTCACCTCGAGCGGGCATATCTTGTCCAGACTTTTCGCGAACTCGAAGGTAAACCCCTTTGGCATATGCTGAACGACAAGGAGCGGAACCGGGATATCTTTGTCGATATCAGGCAATATTTTTCTGAGGGCGTTCGGCCCTCCGGTTGAAATACCGATCGCGATGACTTCGATGTTTCCGGGTATTCGCGGAAAGACCGGCGGTTCCTTCACGGTAACTTTCGGAGCCTCTGTCTCTGTCACGGGCTTTTCAATCGGAACATCGGGCGGTTGTTTGAAACAATACCGTTTCCCGTAGATTTTCACGAGCTGGACGAGTTCCATCTCCACTTCATGGATATCGTGCGACACCGCGCCGGAAGGTTTGAGTATAAAATCCGCTGCCCCAAGTGAAAGCGCTTCCATGGTAATCCTGGCCCCCCGCTTTGCGACAGAGGAGAGGATAATCACTGGAATGCCGATGTGCCGTTTTCTTTTTTCGATTAAAAACTCAATGCCGTTCATGACCGGCATTTCAAGATCCAGAACAATGACATCGGGCCGGTATCGTTCGATTTTCTCGAGTCCGAACATCCCGTTCATTGCCGTCGCGACGACAGTGATTTCCGGATCGCCGTTCAGGATTTTACTGATGATGTTTCTCATGAGCGCGGAATCGTCGATAATCAGAACTTTCAACGGCTGCATCATGCCTTACTTACTCCGGACCAACGGTGTTCTTTTTATAAAACGTGGCCCACTGGGTTTTGACGAACTCAAACCGTGTGTTCATTCCAAAAAGGGATTCGGAATGGCCGATAAAGAGATACGAGTAATCGTTCATGGCATTCCAGATCCGTTCAATCGAGGCTTTTTGCGCATCGGCATCGAAATAAATGATCACGTTCCTGCAAAACACGATATCCATATTGCTCAATCCGCTGTCGAATTTGAGGTTATGATAATCGAAACGGATGAGTTCCATGATCTCGTTTTTAATCTGAAAACCGTCATGCTTTTTTTCAAAATATTTATCGAGGTAACGTCCGGGGATTTCCTGCACCTTGTTTGAAGGATAAAACCCTGTTTTTGCAATCATCAATGAACGAAGACTCAGGTCGGAACCGATTATTTCCACCCGAAAACCGGAAGGAAGCAATTCTTTCAATACCATGGCGATCGAGAACGGCTCTTCTCCCGTTGCGCATCCCGCACTCCAGATTCGAAGGCACTTGTCTCTCTGTTTTTCCTTTCGTGCCGCAAGATCTTTCAGGACAAAGTTTTCGAACGCTGAAAAATGGCCGGCGTTCCTGAAAAACCTGGTGAGGTTTGTCGTTACCGAATCGAGAAGGATTTTTAGCTCTTCCTGGTTTTTGATGATGGTTGAATGATATTCTTTGGCGGATGAAAGCTTTGACGCCTTTATCCTTTCTTTTAACCTGCTTTCCAGAATACTTCTGTTGATATCAGAAAAATGAATCCCGCTTTCGTTATAAATAAGAGTTCTAAAAAGCTCGAATTCAGACTCGGTTAAAAAATGTTCCATTAATATTCTTTACATAGAGTTGCATTAAATCTAATGATATTGCGTGTTTTTGTCAAGTGCGGGACGCTTCATTCAACGTTTCCCGGACATTTTCCGAATCCCCTTGACCTTGGCCGGGCCTTATGATAATGATAGAACAATCGTATATAATGAGTAAATTTATTTTCGTTACAGGCGGTGTCTGCTCGAGTCTCGGTAAAGGGGTCGCCGCGGCATCGATCGGTGTCATTCTGGAAAACCGCGGTCTCAATATTCGTATGATCAAAATCGATCCGTATATCAATGTCGATGCGGGCACCATGAGTCCCTATCAGCACGGTGAAGTCTATGTCACGGATGACGGAGCGGAAACGGATCTCGATCTCGGCAACTATGCCCGGTTCACGTCTGCTCCGCTGAGCGCGGCGAACTCGATAACCACCGGACAGGTGTACAGGACGGTGATTCGCAAGGAACGCGAGGGCAAGTTTCTCGGTAAAACGGTCCAGGTGATTCCTCATATCACCGATGAAATAAAGCAGCGGATTTTCGAGGTCGGAAGGGAGCGCGGCGTCGATGTTACCATCATCGAAATAGGGGGGACCGTCGGCGACATTGAATCCATCCCGTTTCTTGAAGCCGCACGGCAGTTTATCCACGACCTGGGAAAAGTCAATGTGCTTTTCATTCATCTCACACTCGTGCCATTGGTCTCCGGCGGGGAGTTCAAAACCAAACCGACACAACATTCGGCCAAGGCATTGCTCGAAATCGGTATACAACCGGATATTCTCCTTTGCAGGGCGTCGGAACCGCTGAAAGACAGTCTACGGCATAAAATAAGCCTGTTTACCAATGTCGAGAAGGAAGCGGTGATTTCGGCCTCCGATGTCGCCAATACCATTTACGAAATTCCTTTGCTGTTGTCCAAACAGGGGCTCGGCGAAATTGTCGTCAAAAAACTCGGATTAAAATGCGCCAGAAGCGATCTTCGAAACTGGAAGAAGGTCGTCGACACCTACATCAATGCGAAAACGGTATGCCGCGTTGGAATCGTCGGCAAATATATCGAACTTCATGACTCCTATAAATCGATATTCGAAGCACTCGTCCACGGCGCGATTGCCAATAATGCGCGCGTGGAGTTTATCAAGATCGATTCCGAGGAATTGGAAAGTAAAAAGGAAATCGCGTCCGCGTTCAAGGCGGTCGACGGGATAATCATTCCCGGCGGATTCGGGCAGCGCGGTATCAACGGGATGGTACATGCCGCCCGGTTTGCACGCACAAACGACATCCCCTGCTTCGGTATTTGTCTCGGCATGCAGGTCATGGTTGTCGAGTTCGCGCGGGGAGTCCTGCACTTCGAGGACGCGAACAGCACCGAGTTCGATCCCCATTCAAGGCACCCGGTGGTAAGCCTGCTTGAAGAACAGATCGATATAAAAACCTACGGGGGTACGATGCGATTGGGAAAAAATGATACAACCCTTGCACAGGGAACGAAAATATATAGAATTTACGGTAAAGCCCTGATCGGCGAGCGTCACCGTCACCGTTACGAGGTATCGAACATGTTTCGCCGCGACCTCGAAGACGGCGGACTCATCATCAGCGGGACAACCCCGGATGGGACACTGGTTGAATCCATCGAATGGAATGCTCATCCCTGGGGGATCGGGGTACAGTTTCATCCGGAGTTTATCTCACGCCCGATCGCGTCCCACCCACTGTTCAGAAGCTTTATTGCGGCCTGTATCGCGTATGCAAAAAAATAGATCCTTTTTACTACATCTATCATGTATCGTTCTCATCCTCTACGGGTGCAGTCTCGATTACCGATCCGCGAATATCCCCGAAGAAATGGCGGAAAATCTACCGGAAACGGTTTTTGTGCAGTTTTCCCGAATTATTGTAAGGGACGGGAAAATAAAAACCAAGCTCGAGGCGGAGCGCGCGGAAAATTTCACGAAGAAAAAACAGATGGTTCTCTCAAATATACGATTTTTCGAATATGACGAAAACGAAAAACTTTTAACCGAAGGAACGGCGGACAAGGCCGTCCTGTACACGGAAACCGACGATGTCGATATTTTCGGTAATATCTATCTCTATTCCGTTCCCGAAAAGACGGCGATATATGCGGAAACCCTGTACTGGAAGGACAAGGAAGAGAAGCTGTCGGCGGCCCCGGACGACAGGGTTCGTGTAAAAGAGGATGAAGGATCTTCGATTGAGGGCAGGGGATTCAATTCCGATTTCAAGCTTCGTGAAATCGTATTTGCAAACGGTGTTTCGGGAGTATTTATTCAATCCAAAGAAGAATGAGGTGCGCGATTTCCGCTTTTCCAAACGGCAAATCTGTTTTATAATGAAAAGAGAGTGTAACCAAAGACTTCCTCGACTGGTTATTGTCTTTATAATGGGCGACTGAAATGAACGTATGTAAACGCACCGGCATTATCATATTCCTCACACTGTCGATATCACTCGATCTCTTTCCGGACGATCCCATTTCTTTTTCCGGAAATCACATGGAGGCGATTCTCGCGCAGGGCAAGGAAAAGACACTCCTTACCGGAAACGCGAGACTGACATCGAAAAACAACCGTATAAGCGCGGATTCGATCGAATTGTACGGAAAAGATTTTATCTACGTTTACTGTACGGGGAACATCCATGTGCTGAACGATGAAAAAAAAATCGAAATCTGGTCGGAGAAACTCTTTTACAATCGAAAAGAAAATATGATCCGTATCCAGGAAAACGCGATTATGGAAGACAAGGAGAATGAAATTGTCGTGAAAGGGGGGCTCATCGAAAACTGGGAAGATGAGGAAATCACTATTATACAGATCGGTGTCAGAATACTGAAAAAGGACATGATATGCAGATCGGAGTTTGCCCGGTATCTTCGAAAGGAAGATAAACTCGAGTTGTCCGGAATGCCGCGGGTGATATGGAAAGGGGATGAATATGCGGCAATGAAAATATATATCGACCTTGCCAATGACGAAATAAAACTCGAAGGGAATGTTCAGGGAGAGGTTTTATGGGAAGAAGAAGAATAACATGTAGAAAAAGAAGGGAATATCATCGTCTTGAACAATAACGGTACGCTTTCTGTCGAATCCCTGGAAAAATGGTTCAGAAAAAAATGCGCGGTTGCCGGTGTGAGCTTTTCGATGCATATCGGCGAGGTGGTCGGGCTTCTGGGTCCGAATGGTGCGGGGAAAACCACGATTTTTTATATGATCGTCGGCTTTATTACACCCACAAGGGGAATGATTTTTCTCAACAACAAGAATATATCCAACTACCCCATGTACAAAAGGGCACAGGAGGGGATTTCATACCTGCCACAGGAACCCTCAATATTCAGAAAACTTTCCGTCGAAAAGAATATCTGGGCGATCCTTGAAACGAGAAAGGATCTGACCTTGAAAGAGAAGAAAAACAAACTGGAAGAGCTTCTCGATGAACTCGGAATCAATCAGGTGAGAAAGCAAAAAGCCCATACGCTGTCCGGCGGGGAGCGAAGAAGAACTGAAATAGCCCGGTCCCTGGCGATCGAACCGAAATTCCTGCTTCTTGACGAGCCTTTTGCCGGCATCGATCCCATCGCCGTTTATGAAATAAAGAAAATCGTTCGAAGCCTTTCGGAAAAAGGGATCGGGGTACTTATTACCGATCATAATGTCCGCGATACCCTTGAAATTACCAACCGTTCATACATCATCAACCTCGGAGAAATTGTCGTCAGCGGGACACGGGAAGAATTATTGAACAGCCAGCAGGCCCGTGAAATATATCTGGGCAATGATTTTCAGATGTAAAACGGCAAAAAGGACATGTTGTACGATATAACCAAATTTCTATTGACAATCGGGGCATGATGGTTCACAATTAAGTAAGAGGAAAAAGGGATTTGATTGATGAATTTGCAATCAAAAGCTGTCATGAGGCAGGAACAAAAACTAAAAATGACTCCCCAATTGTATCAGGCCATAAAACTTATGTCCCTTCCTCTGCTGGATCTCCGTACAACGATACAGGAAGAAATCGAGAAAAATCCGGCCCTGGAAATAATCGAAGACAAAACAGTTGTCTCAATCAACGATATCACAAAGAAAAACAACGAAGAATACAGCCTTTTTGAAGACACCTCGGATCCCGGTTATCCCCGGTACAATAAACCGGATGGAAACGAGGATACAAAAAGAAAATTCATTGAAGGGACACTCTCGCGTCCGGAATCATTGCAGGATCACCTGCTTTGGCAACTCAGACTTCAACCGATCCCAAAATCATGGGCCCAACTCGGAGAAATGCTGATAAGCAATCTCGATGAAAACGGATTTCATATCGAATCGCCGGAGAAACTCATCAGGGAAGGAGAGGTGAAATTACTCGAACAGGTGATAAAAATAATTCAGACGTTTGACCCGATCGGGGTTTGTACCGGGGATTACAAGGAAGCCCTGTTGGTACAGATACGGTATCATTCGGAGGCGCCCCCCAATGCACTCTCTGTCGTTGAAAACTATATGGATCTTCTGGAAAAAGGGAAATACAAGATAATCGCTTCAAAAATGAAGATATCGGAAAAAGAGGTGCTTGCCATTGTCGATTTTCTGAGCGAACTCGAACCCCTTCCGGGCAGAAACTACGCCACAGATCCGCCCACCTATGTGATTCCGGACGTCATGGTGAGATTGAAAGACGGTGAGTTTGTCCTCATCCTTAATGACGAGGAAATACCCGTTCTCGGCATCAACCCCTTTTTTACCGATATTATGGGCGATGAACGCCATAAAAATGAAAAAGATTTGAATAATTTTGTCAACAGCAGTATAAAAAACGCAAAATGGTTTATTCAAAGTATCAAACGCCGCAATGAGACGCTTGTGCGGGTGTGCAGGGCTATCGTGGAATTTCAGCGGGATTTCTTCAGAAAAGGGCCGAAATATCTTGTTCCGCTTACCCTCAGGGATATCGCGGAAGAAGTGGGTGTTCATGATTCGACCATTTCGCGGATTTCCAACGGCAAGTATATTCAAACAGAATGGGGTATCTTCGAGCTGAAATTCTTTTTTTCGAGTTCCGTTCCCGGCAACGGTCTCAATCACAATCAGGTGGCGAAACAAAGTGTCAAAATCATTATAAAAGAAATTATAGAGAAGGAGGGAGCGGAGAAACATTTATCAGACAAGAAGATAGCAGACATGCTGGAAGAACGCGGTATTAAACTGGCAAGGCGAACCGTTGCGAAATACAGAAAAGAACTCGATATAATGTCGTCGTATGACAGATAAAACCCTTTTGCCGTCCATCAATCCGCCGCGACATGGGTATTGTATCGCGGAGAGGGAAACGAACCGCCGACGGATGAGAAAACAAATCTTTCAAAGACCGGTTGTAAAACGAAGCGTCTGCTGTCTTGCTGATAGTGAGGACGTATCACCCCGAAATACCCGGTATTAAACGGGAGAGGTGATGCATCAGTACATGATGATCATGTGTGTACTTTTTAAATTCATACAAAGGAGTGATGCCGTGTTTGACAAGAGTACAAATCAGAATAACGAGAATCTTCCAAAACAGTTTATGAATCTCGAACTGACGGGGATTCATATGGATGTTACCGACGAATTAAGAGAATATTTTAATAAAAAACTCCAAAGACTTGATTTTGCAGCACATTACATCATTGATCTGCTTTTCAAGCTCATCAAGGAAAAACATGGATTCAAACTTGAAGCGAATGTCAACTTCAAGTGGGGGGGGACGGCGTATGTAAGGGTAAATTGTTTCGAAATATTCGAGGGAATCGATAAACTCTTTGACAAGATTGAATTGAAAGTTAAGAAGGAAAAAAGCAAGGTTCAGAAACATTATTGACGGGACAAAGATCGATAGTGTGTATAGGTTTTCGCAAGATATTACCCCGGCTCCTCTTTTATCCGGAACGGAGAGATGATAAGGAAGGTGAACGATGATCGTATACCCGTATTATCTCATCCGTTGCCATGATAGTATGTCATAAGCGTTACCTTCGAAACGATGGAGCGGATTGTCGGGATTCCCTGTCGTACGCTGTCCGGGTGATGATAGGGGAGAATATTGTTTCTTCCGGAAACAGACAGCGGGAAACACATGCTCCGGAAGGGGATACCGCCAATTAATGGATGAAACACCGTTTACTGCAAACGGTATCTCCTCATAAAATAAATGATAGGAAATTGCTATGGAAAAATTTACCGTACTGGATCTTCTCCAGCTTGATTTTAAGGAGCATGACGCCCTCAACCTTTCATGCATCGCAGGACGTCCGGGGCTTGTACGGGAAATCAGTCTTCCGGAGATTGACAGACCCGGACTTGCGCTGAGCGGCTTTTTTGAGAATTTCGCATTTAAAAGAATACAGATTTTCGGCCGCGGCGAGAACGCGTATCTGAAAAAACTCGAAGATGAAGGAAAACACGACACCATCGAGAAAATACTTTCCTTTGAAGTTCCATGCTGTATTTTTACCTACAATATTCAACCGACCGATGTTTTTTTCAAGATGGCGGAAGACGCAAAGTGTCCGATCCTCAAAACCGATTTGCCCTCATCCGAGTTCTCGACACGTATCATGCGGGTACTCAGTAATATTTTCGCCCCCAATCAGACAATCCACGGTGTATTCGTCGAGGTCTTTGGTGTCGGGATACTGATCAAGGGTGAAAGCGGCGTCGGGAAAAGCGAAATAGCACTGGAATTAATCGAACGGGGCCACCGCCTTGTCGCGGATGACGCTATTAATGTGAGAAATGTCAATGGAAATTACCTGCTCGGAAAAGGGGCGAGCGTCGTTATCAGCCATCATATGGAAATTCGCGGTCTCGGTATTATCAACATTACCCATCTCTTCGGCGTCGGGGCGATCAGAGATGAGAAAAGAGTGGAACTTGTCGTCGAACTGGAAGAATGGGAAGCAAAAAAGGTATATGACAGAATCGGTTCGGAGGAAACCATCGATCTCCTCGGGATCAAGGTCCCGTACCTCATTATTCCGGTCAAACCGGGAAGAAATATCCCGATTATCATAGAAACGGCGGCAATGAATGAACGTCTTAAAAGAATGGGCTACGACTCCGCAAAGGAGTTCAGCAGTAATGTCATGAACTGGCTGGAATCAAAAAGCGCCCGGGCATATTTTCTTGAAGAAAAACATTTATATAGATAAATCATGATAGAGAAACTCGTTATCATAACAAACCGAGCGGGAATGCACGCACGTCCTGCAGCACTTCTCGTACAAACGGCATCGAAATACAACTCGAAAATATTGATAGAAAAAGGAACGGAACGAATCAACGGGAAATCGATTATGGGAGTTATCAGTCTGGGCGCGACATACCAGACCCAATTGAAGATCATAGCCGACGGTGAGGATGAAAAAGATGCGATCGAGGCGTTGATAAAACTTTTTGACAACAAGTTTGAGGAAGAATGAGGAGGTGCACGTTCAAACAGCCCCCTTCCGGAAATGCAATGATAAAGCCGAATCAGTATGCCATAAAAAGGATTTTCCCCGCCATTTTCATATGTATAGGCATCCTCACCGCGACAAAAGCCGCGGCCATCGAAACGGAACTCTCGATACGTATTGAAAACAACCTGGTTCTTGCTTCCGTCGGCCTTAAGGGAATAGACCGGGAAGAATTACTTGCGTCGCTCAAAGAAGGCCTCACGGCGGAAATCTTTTTTCAGATCAGGTTGTACAGAAAAAACAAGGGACTTTTTTCATTACTGGGTGACTGGCTGCTTCTTGAAAAAAAACCGTCATACACAGCGTATAAAAAATTCTTTCCGGATGAATATGTTATCGAAACGAGTGAAGGCGATACCTACTCGTATCATGAGGAGGAATCCTTTATCAGGAATTTCTGCCTGCTCCGAGATTACCGGTTTACGACGACGGAGGATATCAACCTGACGGACTGCTATATCCTTGCGAGAATCAGCATCAACCCGGTCAAACTGGAGCCGCCGCTTCATCTGATTGTCATTATCAGTTCAATCGGCAGGACGACATCATGGATTGAATGGCATCCGGAAAAGGAGGAACAAAAACAATGAAACTCCAGCAGGGTGCCAGCAGTACACCGACGGGACTTTTCGTTCTCATCATATTTTACATTTTTCTTATCTCACTTATTCTGATTTTCTCGCAACAGATTATCGGCAATATCCAGAATATCAACCCTTTCGCCAATCTGCTTATCATTATCATCATCATCATCCTCCCCCTGCTTCTTCTCGGTGCGATTATCGTCAACATGGTCACCCTCTTCCGTGAAAGGGCGAAAAAAAAGCCCGGATCGCGATTCAAGCTGCGGTTGATCATCTTTTTTGTATTTGTCGCCCTCCTGTCACTCATCCCTCAGGCGTTGCTTTCGATAAGCTTCATCAATTCCAGCATCAATTTCTGGTTCAGCGTAAAAATAATCGACGTTCTGGACGGCGGTCTTCAGGTCGCCCTCAATTATTATTCGGATAAATACGAAAATCTGAAAGTCTTTCACAAAAGCCCCATGCTTCCATCATTATTGAGTGACATTGAAACAAAACCGGCCCAGGTTTGTGAACGGTTGCAAAGCGTGAATCCTGAAATCGACTTCATTCAATGTTTCGACCAAAACGGAAATGAAATCGTTTTCTGGGGAGAGCAGGAGAACGGAAAATTCAATGATTTCGCTGAAATACAGGGTAAAAACGGCATGCTTCCAAAAAAAGAGACCGGCGATCTGAGTATCTTAAGAAGCGTGAGCGAGGTGAAACTGTCGAATAAAACATTTTACCTTGTCCTCGGTATTATCCTCACCGAAGAGTTCAATGCATACGCAAGCAGAATCACCTCCTCGCGAAGTACATTCAAACAGCTGGAATACTACAAGGACCTCTTCCGGATCGCGGTCATAATTTTCTATTTCGTATTCTCCTTTCCCATCCTCCTGCTGGCGATTCTCATAAGTTTTCTCCTGACGGACGAAATCATCAGACCGATCGTCAATCTCGAAGAAGCGACAAGAAGGGTTTCGGAGGGCGACTTTTCATTCAGAATTCTGGCCCGTTCGAATGACGAACTCTCAATTCTGGTCGAATCATTCAACAGAATGATTACGGAACTCGATGCATCCCGTAAAAAATTGCTGCATTCGGAGAAAATCACCGCCTGGCAGGAAATCGCGCAGCGACTCGCGCATGAAATCAAGAATCCCCTCACCCCGATCAAGCTTTCCGCACAGCGAATTCAAAAAAAATATAAATCCGGCATGGATAACTTCGAACAGGTTCTTGAACCCGCCATATCCTCGATAATACGGGAAGTCGACAATCTGAACAACCTGCTGACGGAGTTCAAAGAGTTTACCCGGCTGCCGGACCTGAGGTTCGAGGAAGTATCGATCAGAGACATTCTTTCGGAAGTGGCGGATGTCTACAAAGGATTTTCCAATAATATCCGCATCGCAATCGATATCTCGAAAGAGGCGGACGATCGCCTGAAGTTCATGCTCGACCGAACACAGATGAAGCAGGTATTTGCCAATCTTTTTAAAAACGCGATACAGGCTATGCCTGACGGGGGAGAAATACGAGTAAACGGCGATATGGTAAAAAAGGGTTACAATACCTATTTCAGGATTCAGATAAAAGACACGGGCGACGGAATCGACGATGAAATAAAGGAAAAAATATTCGATCCCTATTTCACCACCAAAAAAGACGGAACCGGGCTGGGGCTTTCGATTGTTGAGAGAATTATTTTCGATCATAAAGGAAATATATGGTTTGAGAGTAGAAAAGGAATCGGAACGACCTTTTTTATCGATCTGCCGACAGGAGCACCATCATGAACACAATATTGATTATCGATGACGAACCGGGTATCAGATCCGTTCTTAAGGATGTTCTTGAAGACGAGAACTATACCGTACTTTGCGCGGAAGACGGCGTGCAGGGGCTGTCACTCATCGAGACAAAACCCGTCGACCTTGTCATCCTCGACGTATGGCTTCCCAATATGGGCGGCATCGATGTGCTGAAAAAAATCCGCGAGGATTTCCCCGATGTCGAAGTGATCATGATCTCGGGGCATGCGAATATCAACCTCGCGGTGAAGGCGGTAAAAATGGGTGCATTCGATTTTCTCGAAAAGCCGCTTTCCCTGGAAAAAACGATCACCGTTGTCAGAAATGCCCTGAAAATGGAAGATCTTATCATGGAAAACAGAGATCTGAAAAACTCCCTTTTCATGGAGGATGAAATAATCGGTTCGAGTCCGACTATCGAAAAAGTCCGTGAAATCATCTCACAAAGTGCGGCAACCGACTCCAGGATTCTGATCCTCGGTGAGAACGGGACGGGTAAGGAGCTTGTCGCAAGAGAGATTCACAGAAAGAGTAAAAGGGCCGCGGGGCCCTTTATCGAAATCAACTGCGCGGCGATACCCGAGACCCTCATCGAGTCCGAATTGTTCGGTCATGAAAAAGGGGCGTTTACAAACGCGATTTCACGAAGAAAAGGAAAATTCGAACTGGCCCATAAAGGGACGATTTTTCTCGATGAAATAGCCGACATGTCGGCAAGCGCACAGGCCAAAGTCCTGCGCGTCATCCAGGAGTTGACCTTTGAGCGTATCGGCGGCGAAAAGCCGATTTCCGTCGATGTACGGATCATCGCCGCTACAAACAAACATATCGAACAGGAAATAAAGGCGGGCCGATTCAGGGAAGACCTCTATTTTCGCCTGAATGTCATTCCTGTCTTTATGCCGCCGCTGCGGGAGCGAAAAGAGGATATCGAGTCGCTTCTTTCGTACTTTATGGAAAAATTCAGGAGGACACAGGCGGATATCCTAAAAACATTCACTCCCAAAGCCACCGAAATTCTTGTCAATTATGAGTGGCCGGGAAACATAAGGGAGTTGAAAAATTTTGTCGAACGTATTAATATTATCACTGATAAAGTATTAATTACCGAAGAAATTGTGGAACAGTATCTGGGTAAAAGAAGTGAAGGGACAAATGATACTGTACTTGCCGATTTTGAGAACCTTAAACTCACGGCCGCCAAAGACCGGTTTGAAAAAAGACTCATTATCAAAAAATTGCAGGAAAACGATTATAATATATCTAAAACCGCGGAGGAACTCGGAATATATCCGAGTAATCTGCATGGGAAAATCAAGAAGTTTGGAATAAAAACTAATAAGTAGGTGAGTATGAAAGGATTGACGCATCGTCAAAAAGAGGTCTTCGATTATATCAACGAATATATCAAGACACGAAAATACCCCCCTACGGTCAGGGAGGTTGCCAACCATTTTGACATTTCAGTCAAAGGCAGTCACGACCATATCAAAGCCCTCGAGAAAAAAAATTATATCCGGTGTAATTTCAATCGATCAAGAGCGATTGAAGTGCTGAAAATGAACGATAACGCAAAGAAATCCCCGACGGCCAAGGTTCCGCTTCTCGGTAACGTGGCGGCGGGAAAACCGCTTTTCGCCGAAGAAAATCTGGAAGGCACCGTCGAGGTCCCGAACGCGTTCGTCGGAAACGGAACCTTTTTCGCCCTCAATATCAAAGGCGACAGCATGAAAGACGCGGGAATACTGGACGGTGATATCGCGATCATCCGGCATCAGAATACGGCTGAAAACGGTGAAATCATTGTCGCCATGCTCGATGATTCGGTGACCCTCAAACGGGTTTATCAGGAACGCTACAGGGTGAAACTCCAGTCGGAAAATCCGGCTTATCCGCCCATATACGCGAACAACGCGAATATATTGGGAAAACTTGCCTGTATCATAAGGAAATATGACTGATAACGATAATATTTATCTTCTTCTGGGTCCTGAAGAGGGTGAAAAATTCAACTATATCCGGCAGAAAATCAGGGATATTTCTCAAAAAAACGGAGAAAAACCGGAAATATTGCGTCTTTTTGCTTTTGAAACGAATATCGTGGATATCGTCGCACTTATGCAAAGCCAGTCTCTTTTTGCGCAGCACACAGTTATCGTCCTTAATAACACCGAGGCGATCCGGAACGCGAATGATATTAAGGTATTGGGCGAATACATAAAAAATCCCTCGACCGTCTCGACGCTTTTTCTTCTTTCACGAAATATCGGAGATATTTCCAAGGGAATTGAATCCGGTATTCCCCGGAAAAACAGGATTATTTTCTGGGAACTGTATGAAAATAAAAAAAGAGAATGGCTCAACAATTTTTTTCGGAACAGACAGATACGAATGAGTGATGACGCGATTCAGTTGCTGCTGGAAATGGTACAGAACAATACCTATGATTTCAAAAGCGAATGTAACAAACTCGCCCTTTTCTTTGGTCCCGGAGCAGTCGTTCATGGAGACGACCTCGAGAAATACCTCTTTCACAGCAAGGAAGAAAATGTCTTTACCCTTTTCGAACGGATTGCGGGACGGGATTTCGTCAGCGCGATTGAAATCCTCGAGAAAATACTCGCTTCCGGAGAATCAGACAGTATCGCCCTCATAAACGGTCTTCTCTGGCAGATGAGAAAACTCCTCTCGATAAAAATACTCCTCAACGACAATTTCCACAAAGACGAAATATTTCAGCGACTCGCCATCCGGAATAAAAAAAGCCAGCGGATATACGCCGAAGCCCATTCACGGTACGGTCTCAATGAAGTCAAACAGATTATCATTCTGGTCTCCGATTTCGACAAGCTGCTCCGTTCGATCAGGTCCGATCTTCACCGTTTACTTCTTCAGCTGTTTCTCTACTACTGTATTAAAAAAGGCGGAATGAAGCCGCAGATAAAGGATATGTTTTTTTCATAATCGACTTTGTATGACCGGAGAAAAAACGTTACGGGATATATCAATGGTATTACTGGACTTACACCTTACCGATCCGGAACTCCATCAAAACACGATCGACGGCGATGAAGCATTTTTATGCCTGATGTGCAAGACAAAAATAACGGAGAAAAAATATCTGATCACGGCAGGAGGCGGTACGCCCTTCCTGGCTTTTACGAATCCGTATGGTATTGCATTCAACGTCATGACCGTCAGCTACTGCGAAATGGTAATGGAAGCATCCGAACGCATCAGCGAACACACCTGGTTTCCGGGTTATGCGTGGACTATTTTAGTTTGCGCGGAATGCCGGGAGCATCTTGGCTGGGCCTATCATTCCTCCGATCGCAATCCCTCACATTTTTACGCCCTGATAAGGGACAAGCTTATTCTATCCGTATAATCCGATAACCCGGATTTCTTGTGAATGGTATCAATCGCGAGATATCCGGGTTACTTTACCCCAAACAGATCGTGGCACTCCTGAAAAAGCGGGTCACTTTTCAGTAATTCAAGATAGTTTTCCCCGTAATAAAGGATATCGTCTTCCGTAAGACACGTATGGGGAATGAGTCGCGCAAGAAGCTTCTCCTTGAAAGCCGTAAAAATACCGTATCCGAATTTTTCGGTAAGCAGACTGGCGACGGTCACGTAAATAATGATTGTCTTGAACGGAGAAGTGATATTGTGGCTGTTGTGTTCAAGGGAGATATCTATGAAGAGGTCGGGGAAATTCCACCGTTTGAATAATTCGGCGCCGATAACCCGGTGGTTCACCCCGAAAAGTTTTTCTTCATACACCTCTATCGGGTCGTTTCCTTCTTTTTCCATACGAAGCAGTTGTTCATATTTTCCGGCATCGGCATTGAACAAGACGGTTTTCCCTATGTTATGGAGAAGACCGCTCAAAAACACATTTTCCGTCATATCGGTTTTTTGACAGTGAAGGGATAACATTTTTCCGAGAAAGGCGGTCGTAATCGAGTGCCGCCAGAAGTCGTTATAGAATTTCGTTTTTTTTGCGTGGTGAAAGAAACTCGAGGCCGTGACCAGAAGAACAAGACTTTTGATATTCTTGAATCCGAGCATTGAAATGGCTATCTGAAGGCTTTTTACCTCGTTCCGGCGGGCATACAGGGCGGAATTAGCGATTTTGAGTATCTTTGCCGTCAGGCCGGGATCGACCCTGATTATATTCTCGAGTTCTCGGAAAGAAATATTCAAACCATCCTCGGCCAGGTTCATCACCTTGATCGCGATTTCCGGAATGACCGGGAGATTTTTTAAATATTTCAGATAATCATTTGACAAACAGCATACCCCGTCTGCGTTCGCTTTCCTCTCATTAATTAACCGATATTTTTTCCGCTAAAAATAATATACTATTTTCACCGCCATGTAAACAATGCGTGTACAAATATTACTCTTTTGGGTATCTTATACTAAATGGGTGATGCCGGGGCATTTATTGCCCTGTTTCAAGGAAGAAAAAAGCGTAAAAGACCGATATTATTTGTAAAAGGAAACGGTAAGGACGCCGTGTTAGTTCGGTTATTTTGCTTTATAAGTGATCGATCATGCCGAAATTAAAGATAAACCGGTGACGAACGAATGAAAAAGAGATCCCCATTGAGAAAAACAGGTGAATTGCTCGTCTTCTCCGCCATTGTGGTTATCGCCAACCTTTTTTTCAAAAACGATCCCGGTTTTTTTCGGGAATTTTTTTTACCTTATCTCGCACTTTCACTTCTTTCCGCCTCGTATTACGGTAAATTCTACGGTTTTTTAAGTCTCTGTATTTCATCGTTATTCGTCGCATTACCCCTTCCGTTTTTATTGAAACTCGTCTATCAGGAGTCATTCCCCCTCTCCATCGATCTATGGATCGATCTGGGAGAAAGGGCGATGTTTCCCGTTTCCATTACCTTTTGCGGGGCATTTTTCCTCGGGATGCTGCGTGATTCAATGACGGCGAAACAGGATAAGCTGAAAAACACCATACAAAAAATAAGCAGGGACAAAGGCCTGCTTCTCAGGGAAACGAAAGCACTCAAGGCGGTAAACCATGAACTCGAAAAACGGCTTTCCACACAAAAAGATTCCATAATATCGCTGTATTTGAGAATACAGGGGCTTTACACCCTGAGTTTAAAAAATTCCCTTGGCGTCATCATCAATACAATTCAACGGTTCACCGGTGCGACAAGCTGTTCGATCTGGGAATACATGCAGGAATACAAAAAGCTAATCCTCAGGTTAAGCGCGGGTTGGGACGTGACAAAAAACAGCCTTACCGTGATTCCCGTCGAAAATACTATCGAAGGATGGGTGGTACGGAACAACATGCTGTTCAGTGCGAAAATCCTCCTGCAATACGAAAACCTGAAGCATATGGACACGGGAAGAAATGTCTATACCGCCCCCATATTCGCCGGCCATAAAATCTGGGGTGTTCTTAATGTCGAAGAAATTCCTTTTGAGAAATTCAACCTCTATACGGAAAAAATACTTCTGATGATTCTGGCACTCGTAGCGCCCGCACTCGAACGGGCAATCGAATATGAATCATTCACCGTCGAAGAGGCTTTGAATCCCATCACCAAGCTACCGCCCTTTTCGCAATTCTATGTTTTTCTCGAAAAGGAACTCGGAAGGATGATCATGGAAAAGGGAACGCTGAGTGTCGTTATCATCGAGATGATAAAATATACCGAGCTTTTTGGTGAGTTCGACCGGGAGGAAGTCCTCCACCTTATCGCCATGCTTATCGAAGATATAAAACGGCTTTCTGAAAACAAGGCTTTGTTTTTCCATTATAAAAGCAACAACCAGCTTTGTTTCATCTATCCGAATCTCGACTATGACGGATGTTCTTTGTTCTGCCTCGATATCCTTGAATTACTGAATGAGAAGGAATACGAGATCAATGACAAAAAGGCCCGGATCGAGGCGATTTTAGGCTATGCGTCGCTGGGTGAAAAGGAGCAGAATGCGAATGATCTTCTCAATGTGGCGGAAAACCTGCTCGAGATGCAAAAAATATAGAAGGCGGGCCGTGTATGAAAGAAATTGATTTCTTTCGAACAGAAAGAAAGGGATACGATCCTAAAACCCCATCTGCGGCAATAAAGGCATACGAGGAAGGCATCCTTCCCATCGAACATTTTATCTATATGAGTACTTCCCTCCATCCGATCGACGAATGGACATATGACGTCGATTCGATAGACCGGATTATCGCGCGGGAAGATCTCACCATTCAGGAGAATTTACTCCTCATGAAAATTCTTGAAACAATGGTAAAGAGCAAGGATATGGAGCTCGCCGTATTTGCGGCGGAAAGCATCAATTTGATCGAGGCCAGGTATACCGAAAAGATAGAAAAACTGAAAAATGAGAGAATGACGGCGAAAGAATCCGGTGCAGTAAGCGGGCTTGCACGCCTTTATTATGAACTCGCGTTACTCAACGAACAAAGGGCATCCATTAAGACCTTTTATCTCAAGGAAGCCTTTTTTTATGCGAAAGAGCTGGTAACGACGCGAAAAATCAAAAAACGAGATGTCGAACTTATCATCGATATTCTCCTTGCCCTGAAACTGTATGACCATGCCCTGTATGTTCTCGATACCATCAATGGAAAGGATGAACCCTTTTTTATTCTTTTAAAGGCGCGTGTCGAGTTTGCCCGAAAGAATTACGGGGGCACCCATTCCCTTCTCATGAAGCTTTCGCCGGTTGAGGACCAGCTCGATGAGGACGATAAAAATCTCTTTTTATACTGGAACATCGAGGATGAAAAATAAAATCAGGGTTTGTCTGTTACTCGAGGGAACATACCCGTATATTACCGGGGGTGTTTCCGGCTGGATTCACGAACTCATACGCGGACTGCCGGATATCGAGTTTGTTCTTTTTACCATTTCCCCGAAATATAACCAGGAGGTCCGCTACCGTCTTCCGGAAAATATCGTCGAACATAGAGACATCGTCATTTCAAAGCCGGGTCAATCCGGAAAAAGAATAGTGAACAAAAAAAAGATATTCAGGGAAATCGTCAGGGTTCATCAGGATTTTTTCAAAGCCCGCATACCCGAACTGGAAGGGCTGTTTTCGATCTACCCTGAAGGATATTTTCCATATAATGACGCCGTATTGCGCAGGGAAGGATGGGAGATGATGGTAAAACAAAACAATCTCCTCAATCCCGTTTACGCTTTCTCGGATTATTTCTGGGCCTGGAAATCTTCTCATGACCTTATGTTTACCATCACGGGTTCGGAAATTCCGGTTGCCGATCTCTATCATGCGGTATCCACGGGGTACGCCGGACTGGCCGCATTGATCGCGAAAATAAGAACCGGAAAACCCTTTCTCCTTACCGAACACGGCCTTTACCACAAAGAAAGGGAAATGGAAATAAAGCGGGCGCTCTATGTGACCGGATATCAACGGGACATGTGGATAAAGATCTTCAATAACCTGAGCAGAATGAGTTATAAATATGCCGATTGCATTGTGTCTCTTTTCGAAATAAACAGAAGAAAACAGCTTGAAATGGGGGCCCCGGAAAAAAAGACGATCGTCATTCCGAACGGAATCGACGTCGGCAGGTTTACCGGGATCAAACGTGAAAAAAGGAAGGGTTTTCACATCGGTCTTATCGGAAGGGTCGTTCCGATCAAGGATATCAAAAACTTCATACTCGCTTCCAGAATTATATCGGAAATGATACCGGATGCCTTCTTTTATTGCATCGGTCCGATCGATGAAGATCCGGGTTATTTTGAAGAATGCAGGAAAATGGTCGAAAGCTTCCGATTAACGGAACAATTCGTATTTACCGGACGGCAGGATGTAACGGCCTATTACTCGTTTCTCAATGTCATCTGTCTCACAAGCGTCCGTGAAGCCCAGCCGCTTGTCATCCTCGAAGCCTTTTGCGCTGGCGTTCCCATCGTTTCGACAAAAGTCGGTAATATCCCCGAACTCCTGGATTACGACGATCGTTTTCTCGCCTCTTCAAAAGATCCGGGAATGATTGCACATTGCGTCAAATTTATTTATGATAATCCCCATGATGTCGAGGAGCTTGTTTCGCGCAACCGTGAAAAAATACTCAAATTCTACAACAGGGATGAAGTACATAAACGATACGGCACCCTCTATGCCCGGCTGACGGGGAAACTGTAATGGCCGGTATCGGATTCGTGCTTCAAAAGGTACTGAAAGAAGGGGGAATGACCTCACTCATCAAGGTCGCGCTTTCAGGTGCGATCGTTGTCGCGGGTCCATGGATTCTTTCCATTATCGGTATTTTTTTTATCGGTGAGTTCGCTCCCTATGCAATCGCGGAATCGCACAACCTTTTTATCGCGATCATTATTTATTCATATGCCTTCTCGCTTTTTCTTTTCGGCGGCATCCACTATATTTTCACCCGGCACATCTCGGATCTCATCTATGAAAAAAAAGACAGGGAGGCGGGGGCCGCCCTCATCATCTATTCGACAATCGTCATCATCTGTTCGGCCTGTATCGCTACAATCACACTCTCGCTCCTCAACCTCGGCCATATCAGGCTGCATATGCTGTTCAAGGCGGCCTCCGTACTGCTGTTCGTATCCGTCAACCTTATCTGGCTTCTGATGATATTTATTTCGCTGGTAAACCGGTACCTCCATATTTTTTTCACCTATCTCGCCGGTACGATCGTTTCCTTTGTCGGTGTTTTTATCCTCGGGAGACATTTCTCGGCCGGCGGCGCGATGGCGGGATTCGCCTTCGGCCAGTTTCTCATTGTCGTTTTTCTTTACATAATCTCTTTTTTACAGTTCAAACCGGGTAATTTCCGAAACATACATATCGGACGGTACTTCAGACAATACGTTTTTCTCTTCCTGTCCGGAATGTTTTATTATTGGGGAATGTGGATCGATAAAATGGTCTTCTGGGTATTCAAGGGATTTCGCGTCGGCAACACCTTTTTCAGGCTTTTCGATAGCTATGACATTCCCGTATATTTCGCCAATCTCACGATGATACCGGGGTTGATCTATTTCGTCGTCATCAGCGAAACGGATTTCTTCGTACATCTCACTTCTTTCCTCAGGACGCTGCATTATAGTATATACAACAAGATTCAGGAAAAAAAGAAACGCATGATACGAAGCATGAAAAACGGCCTGATCGAACAAACGCTGTTTCAGGCTATTTTCACCTTCGTCATCATCCTTCTGGCCGGCGACATTGCCCGCTACCTGACCGACGGAATGGACACATCGATTTTTCGCATTACCCTGGGGGCGGTATTCTTTCATCTTCTGCTGCTTACCATATCGATCTTTCTCTACTATATTCAACTTTACCGCCAGGCCTTTATCGCCTCCCTTGTTTTTTTTACGGTCAATTTCTTCGGGAGTCTTGTCATCGTCGCATCGGGGACATCCGGCTTTTTCGGCCTAAGCTATCTGGCGGCCGGTATTATCGCCTCCGCGGTCGGCGGATCATTCCTGGTGCCGTCCATATACCGTTTCGACAGACGCATCTTTTTGCGGGCGGCGAGCGGAAAGGACATATGAGAACACATCTGCTTTACATTACGGATGCCGCTTTGTCTTTTACCGTTCTGCGGCGCCGGCGGGCGGCCGCCTCATCACGGGCAATGGGGATTATCGGCTTATGAGTATTATCAATTCTGTACTTCTCCATAACGCCCATTATCTCATTATCAACAGGGAAAACACCGATGTCTTTCGTTATCATAAATCCTCGAACGGCACCTCACATCGCGGCCGTTACTCATTACTCGGCGGTAACGGCGACGACTCCGATACGCACGGTACCTCCCTTACCGGTATCATGAGAAAGATTACCGGCAGGAAACTCAGTATCGCGGGTTCGTCGTCGATCGTCACGTGTTTTTTTTCTACAGTTTTCCTCTTTGCCTCTATCGCCGTCCCCGCCGTGTTTTCCTGGTATTTCTTTTTTTTCCATGTCGTCTTCTCCTTTGTTCTCACCTTCGGCCTGTTGAACAGATTCGCCTGCCGCGTCATGCTTCGTTACACGTTAAACGGCAAAAAAGGCGAATTCTATCAGGACCTGCTTCACCACCTCACCCACCTTTCGTATTCGGACAGGCTGTGGCATGTCGATGAGATTGCCGCGAATAAAAACCCCAAAAAATACGGGGGAT
This sequence comes from Spirochaetales bacterium, assembly GCA_016930085.1. Taxonomy (NCBI): domain Bacteria; kingdom Pseudomonadati; phylum Spirochaetota; class Spirochaetia; order Spirochaetales; species Spirochaetales bacterium. The sequence goes on along the minus strand of JAFGHO010000100.1, from coordinate 14,196 downwards.
CGAAACACATCTACCACCGCTGCCGGGCAAGGGTGATAAAATCGCGGCCGCACTTTATCACATCGAATATAACGATATACGCCGTCGCCTACAGCCACCACACCCTCTATTTTCTTCCCGACTGCGTTCTGGTAAAAAGAAAAAACAGATACGCTCATTACGGTTACTCCGATATTTTCCTCTATTACGCGGAAAAGCCTTCGCTTGAAAGAAAGTCCCCCCCCACCGACGCGCAAATCATCGGTCAAAGGTGGCTGCACCCCAACAGGGACGGAACACCGGACAGACGCTACAGACACAACCCGCGTATCCCCCTCATGTTACTCAGCGAACTGCTCGTCTATTTCAAAGGCGGTTTTCAGAGTTACCTTCAGATTTCCGCGGTCAGAATAGCCTTTTCATTTTATTCGTTCTTGAGCCGCTACGCCGAAGTCGCCATAACGAAACGATACAAAAGCGGCAAACCCAAAAAATCAGCTTCCTCAGGTCCGGCCGGCGGAGAAGGGAAAGAAGACCGGAAAACGGAAGCCCGTCGGGATACCGGCCATAAAACGGAGAAAGACCGCGCGGACGAACGGAAAAATCGGAACAATAACGACACGCATACAACGCAACAGAAACAGGTGAATAAAACAATCCTGACCGCGTTCAGGACACTCGGGCTTTTACCCGGCGCGTCTGCGGAAGACATCAAACACAATTACCGCCTGCTCGTCAAACAATACCACCCGGACCTTTACATAAAAAGCACGGCACTCTCGCAAAAATACGCCGAACAGAAAATCATCGAGATAAACAGGGCTTACGAACACATATTGAAGTGGTCACGGACCTCGTAAGATATCGGACGGCCCGTCCGGCCGCCGCCGCAGACTTGACAAACGCCGCGAACTATGATTTAATACAGATGGTGTCATATTGACGTCTTCCGGGATTTTGTTTTCTTACAAAAAAAAGATAATGAAAAAAGCAAAATCGTCCAGAAGATAATTATACAACAGCGGCTCTCTCCGGTATTGCAGTCGAAAAACGCCATATCAGGAGGAGAATGAAAATCAAAAAAGGAGAATCATTATGAAAGTTAAAAACCTGAAGATAGCCTCGTACCTGATTGAAAAGGGACTTCTGACCGTCAAACAGGCGAAAATCGTTATGGAAATCCAGAATAATATGCACAACGTCAGTAAACAGCGGTTCGGCCGTATCGCGGTGAACCAGGGTTTTATCAAGGAGAATGTCCTCAACAAGGTAATGCTGGAAAAGGAAAAAAAAGAGTTCGGGATAAAATAAGGGCACCTCTAAAAACATAACAATCCGCCGCAGCAAGGGGCGTTCTTCAACAATTAAAAAAGTAAATATGAACAGCCTTCGTTTCTACGGAAAGAAACCTTATACAATCATCGTCATTCACGGGGGACCCGGTGCTGCCGGTGAAATGAAGCCGGTAGCCGAATCACTCGCCCCTTATTGCGGCGTTATCGAACCGTTTCAGACAAAGCGGACCGTCTCCGGTCAAATCCGCGAAATCAAAAGCCACATCGAAGATCATTGCAGCCCTCCGGTTATCGTCATCGGTTATTCATGGGGTGCCTGGCTCGGCATTTTTACGGCAGCCGGATTTCCCGCACTCGTCCAAAAACTCATCCTAGTCGGTTGTCCGCCTCTCGAAGCCGGTTATACCGATGCGATAGAAACGGCAAGAATGGCCCGCCTCACAGACGAAGAACAAAACGGGATAAGGCGCCTTGCGGACACCCTTGCCGATGAAACGACCACGAAATCCGAAGTGAAGCGGCTTGAAAGGCTGTTGTTGAAGACAGACGCCTATGATCCGGTGCCCGATGCCGCGGAACCGGTCCGGTTCCGCGGTGATATCTTCCGCGGCGTTTGGGAAGAGGCGGCCGGAATGAGAGAAAATGGTGAGCTTTTGACGTATGCGCGGCAGGTCGTATGTCCGGTCGTTGCCATTCATGGGGATTATGATCCCCATCCGGCTTTAGGTGTGAAGCGGCCCCTTTCGGGGATCATCGGGAATTTCCGGTTTCATCTGCTTACGCGATGCGGCCATACACCATGGATCGAACGGCATGCCCGCGCCATGTTTTTTACACTGCTGAAAAAAGAGCTACAGACTGGTTGACGGGAACCGCGCCGCCGGATGGATAAAGCTGGAAAGCGATGCAATGTACGACTATTGAATCCCATTTATGCAATCTGCATATCAATATGCAAATTGCATAGCCGTTTTTGCCTCAAGCGAATCCTACGCAAAATATATTTCCTTGTATTATTAATAATTACGGGCAATTCATTCCTGGCATATTTCTTGCATTATATTTCGGGTATACCCTTACTGTTAGCCCTGTATATTTTTGGAGGATTGGCATGCATACGGAATCCACTTTTAACTCAGCCGTATTCGACAAAACAAAAACGATCGAACTCCTTAAAAAATACTGGATTCTGTTTACCGGATTTCTCCTTCTCTTTGCCGGAATCCTTTACATCTTCAGGGTCGGCTACGATGACGGCTGGATTTCTCCCGTAACGATTCTGGTCATGGGTATCGCGGGCAGCATGATCGGGTACGCTTCGAGTATCATACTATTCAGAAAGAATGCCCGTATTATTGCCGAAATAACCGCCGGATTCACCTGCGGCTTCACTTTTACCGTGATCGCGTACGCCCATTTTACGGATATGCTGACGCACACGATCGCATACGGCTGCATTATCGCGGCCGCCCTCTGTATATCGGTCATCGCCTTCAGGCACAATTTTCGCGTATTCGCGACCCTCGGTCTGGCTTCGGCCCTGAGCGCCCCCCTTATTGTATGGGCCCCCGCCTTCCATCTTTTCAATCTCTATCTCTATATTCTGGCACTCAATATCGTGATTATCGGCTTCGGCCTTATAAAAAAATGGCGGGAACTCCTCGCCGCAGGGATTATCATCGATACCCTCCTCTACTTCGGCTATGCCTCCGTGCTGCAATTCAAAAGCTGGAACGAGCCCTTTCTCTATATTTTCATTATCTTTCTCCTCTATGCAGCGGGAAGCATGATTATGGTGAAAAGAGAGGACGGTTCCCCCGAACGCTTTCCCGTTCTTCTTTTTGCCGTCAATCTCATCGTCTTTTTTTCCTGGTCCCTGTATATCTTCTCCTGCTTTCGGATAAACCTTTCGATTCCTTTCATCATTACCGGCGGTATCCTCCTTGTCTCCTTTTTACTTTTTCTCTTCCTCTTCGGCCGGGCATCGAGAATACCCCTGACAAGCTACCTTGTGGGGTTCCTCATCACAGCCGTTAGCGGCGTCCCTTTCAGTGTGTACCTCCCGGGAGATATCTCTCCCTTCATCCAGCAGGCGGCCGTCTGGCTTATACTCGCATCGAGCCTTTTTATTTACGGATATAAAATCCGCAACGGACTCATGATAACCGGAAGTTTCATTCTCTGGATGATCATCCTCGTCTATACAACGATCACCCAGTTTTCGCGTTTTATTTCCTATTTCCCGTTTTTGAATCCGCCCGCCGTTTTGTGGTCGGCAATCATTCTTTCCGGATTGCTGATGTCGGTTTATATCGAAAAATTCTCTCCCAAAAAATCGGACAAAGGTCGGTCCGTCTCCGGGAAGGTCATGTCGTATACCCTGGCCTCTCTGAGCCATCTCATCGTGTTTTGTTTTTTATCGGTCCAGATCATATACGCCGGGACTCGTCTGGATATGTCCCTTTTTGAATTGTCCTGTTTTGTTTCCTCCGGCTGGGCGGTCTTCACGATCATCCTTTATTTTTGGGGATGGAAATACGGCCGGCGTTTTTTTATCATTACCGCATATTTTGTTCTTGTCATGACGGCAATAAAAATGATATTCTTGGATATTCTCGGTGAAACCACAATTCTAAAATCCGTTTTCATGTTCATAACCAGTACATTTTTCGTATTTGCCGGTTTCCTGAACTACCGTAGACAAACAATCATCTCTTTTATCGCGCAAAAAGAAGGAGAGATCCGATGAAAACGTCAATACTCGACGGCAACACACATGGTGCCCTGAAAAAAATTCCCGTGGAAACATTATCTCCCGGCATGATATTCGACAGCCCCGTATATTTTGAGGGGAGCAATCTTTTAGTCGGTGCGGGGATACCCTTGAAAGAAACGGATATAAGGAGGCTCAACCAGTGGGGGATATCCATAGTGGAAACCAAGGGAGGCATCGCAGGCGAAGACCCGGTGCAAAGAGAGGCTTTGGATTTCAGGCGCGAGTACGGACCCGGAAATAAAGATTCAAGCTATATCCTCTATATATCCTCCATAAAAAGACTCGATACCGTATTCAAGGATGTCATGGAAGACAAAGAAGTCATTCAACAGCGGCTGACATCGATTACAAGCGACCTTATGCAATGCGTCCGGGAGAACAGAAACCAGATGCTTCAGTATGTCCTTTTCGGAGAACCGGCCGCGAATAAACTCGTCGTCAATGCGGTTCACACCGCCGTCATTTCGATCGTGATCGGAGAGAAGATCGAATTGCTGAACCACTACCTTTTCAAACTCTGCATCGCCGCCCTCCTTCATGATATCGGGATGCTTCGGATTTCGGAAGATATCGCCTCAAAAACCGATAAACTCACCGACGAGGAATTCCAGGCCATGAAACTTCACAGTATTCTGACCTACAATATCATCGTCAATGAACTGCACTACGGACAGGAGATCGGTGAATACGCACTTCTCCACCATGAAAACTGGGACGGAAGCGGCTATCCGAAACGCCTCACCGGAGAAAAAATCCCGCTCCCGTCACGAATAATCGCCTGCGCGGACGCGTATTCGGCAATGGTGAACGAACGCCCGTACCGGGAACGGTTGAGCGGCTACCTCTCGCTAAAGACAATAATCGGCGATAACGGGAAACGATTCGATCCCGGAATCACGAAGGCGCTGCTCTCGAGCATCGGTATATATCCGATCGGCAGCATTGTCCGGCTCAACAACGAGGATATCGGGCGGGTCGTCGATATAAATCCGCAGGCGGTTCTCAGACCAAAGATAAAAATCGTGAAACGGTACCGTAATCAGGGGAAAAAGGACGAAGAGATAATCGATCTGATAAAACGGTCCGATATCTATATTACGGAAACGATCGAACCGGTACATGAACCGTTTGCCGGTTCGTGAATCGCTTCCGAAGATGCCGGTTACCTCAACACATGCTGGAGCAGTAAAAACAGCAGAAAGCAATTCAAAAGCAGATCGACAAGGATAAAAAAGCCGGAAAAAAAGGTATAAAGCCGGGCTTTTCCGTCGCACCGCGCAGCGAGTTCCTCGGGATTTCCCGGAATCTGGATCAACTCAGCCATCGGGTCTTGGGGTTCGGTGATATATTCCGTGTCGTCCGGTCCATGTGCCGCGTGATACTCGCCAAAAAGAAAATATTCCTGATTCCCGAGAGATGTTTCGGAAGAAAGGCTGGATTTGCGGATTTTGACATTGCCCTGAACCGGGAGAAAACTCGCGCTGTTCATGGCGTTGTTCCGTATCATGATATAGCAATGTTTGTCCGGAAGCATCGTTATCTCTTTTCCTTTACACGGGACCGTATTTCCGGGGGCGCCGTTATCCGGAGGAAAGCGGTGATCGCGAAAATACCTCAGTGGCAACTGCAGCAGATCCCGTTCCGCCCGGAGGTAACGGGCTTTTTTCCAGAGAAATCTGTAGGCGAAAAAAAGGGGAAGACCCGGAGGAAGAAAGATCGCGAGCGGAAGGAGGCTCAGGTTGAGTGAAAGAAAGGCGGGAATACGCATTCCCGGTGACTGCAACAGGATATAGGCAAAGACAAGAAGGGAAAAAAAGCCCGTGACAAGCGAAACAAGCGTAAACTGGTTCCAGTACTCGTTTTTCTGTCTCCCGCACCATATCGCCCGTTTGAGAATCTCCTTTTTTTCGCCTTCGTAGATGGCGACGAGAAGGGGTTCCTTCTGTGTGGAGGTGAACACGCCCCGTCCGTTTTCAACGACAAGTGCCCCGCCGACGAACAATTGCGTTCCCTCCGGCAGAGAGAATATCCGTTTCCATTTGATACTCGATGTTTCCTGATACGGAAGCACATCCTCGAATTGTGAAATAGGTTTTTGCTGCAATGAATTGAGCGGCGCATATGATGGAATGAGATAAATCGAGACATCCTGAAGATCCACCGCGATCGTCATCGTTCCGTTGGAAAGCCAGATTCTGTCCTCTCCCTGAATCGCTTCGAGATTGCCGAAAAACCGGAAATTCCCGCACAGGCCGTCGCCTTTCGTGTTCAGATCGGCATAATCCAGGACGGGATAAAGAGAGACCTGAATGAGTTTTTCCCTGAATCTGCGCCACCGTTCACGGGCGAAATATGCCCCGACGGCGGGAATAACGAAGTAGAAGAGGAAACAGATCGAAAGTATCGATAAAATAACAAAAACAACATTCATAAACCATATTGAAAAAAAACACGAAATAGTATAGTGTTAGTATACTATGATTAATCAAATTGTTGTAGGTATTTGCAGCACTAATTGCTATATTTTTTCACACAAAACGAACGAGTGCGTCATCATCGACCCGGGCGGGGACGAAGTGGATATCATCTCGTGCATCAAGGCCCTCGACGTCCAGCCTGTCGGGATCATCCTCACCCACGGCCACTTCGATCATACGGCCGCAATAAAAAAGCTCAGGGATTATTTTCAGAAAAAAGGAAAAAAAATACCGATCGCGATTCATACCGAGGACAGGAAATATCTCGGCGAGTCGGGTGAAAAGATAAACAAAAATTTTCTTTCCTATTTCGGGCTTGATTCGAACAATCAGTTTCACAACAACTTCATGTCCATGCCGGATGCGGATATCCTCCTGCACGATGAGGAGAATGTCTTTAACACGGAGATGACGGTCATCGAAACCCCCGGACACACCCGCGGAAGCGTCTGCCTTTATTCGGAAGAAAAAAATGTCCTTTTTTCCGGCGATACCCTTTTCTGTCAGGGAATAGGGAGGACGGATTTTCCGGACGGCGACCATGAATCGATCGTTAAAAGTATCAGGGACAGGCTTTTTTCCCTTCCCGCAGACACCATTGTCTATCCCGGACACGGTCCGAGTTCGACAATCCGAATGGAAAAAGAAAGTTTTTATCCTTCCTGAAAATTAACGGACAAATAAAGCGGCCGTCACTCGGCTGTCCCGAAGAGGATGCGTATCTCCTCTTCATCCTGCAGGTGATTCAGCTTCACATAGAGTGTTTCCGATTGTTCATCGTAAAACCAGCCGTACATCCGTCTCTCATAATCACCGTCCGCTTCATGTTCACGTTCGTGCAGCACACATGAGCCGACATTGCCGAGACCCTGAATGAAAAAAAAGTGGTGTTCGCCTGAGGGAAAGGAGAGAACGAGTCGCACTTCGGCATCCGTTTTCACGTACCGTTCGACCCGCGCGACGGTCCATATCCAGGTACCCGGTCTGATTTCCGGATCGAGCGGTATCTGGCGGGGGATGAACGGCGCATCCGCGATATACTCATAGACCGATTCCGGCGTGCAGACACCCGAAACCTCAGCGCCGTTGTCCGGATGCAGGCGTATTTCAGCGGGGAGAAAACCATACTCGCCGCCAAAGGACAGGGCGGAGAGAATGAGTTTACGCCCGAGCGAAACGAGTCGTTGATCGTTTTCATAGACGCCCGCGGCAATACAGGAAAAACCGCAGCGAACGGACCGGAGAAGATCGATTCGCGGCGTATCGCCGGTTCGTTCGCGCTCTTCGAGGAAGACCCCCCGTTCCAACGGCACCAGCCGGGGGAAAATACCGGCGTCCGGTATCCGGCGAAACGGTGAAAAGTAATCTTTACTGCCCGGCAGGAACCGCGCGACATCGTAGAACGCCTCCATCATACCGAGACAGACGGCGGTATCGAGTGAATCGAAATCGGCATTTTCCCCGACATACTGCACGAGCCGGATGAGGTTGTTGAACTGATACATATTCGTACGGTTCAGGAGAAACAGTACAAGATCCGGCATCGTGAACACCGACGGATCTTTTTCCTGCATCGATCGTTCCACCTCATCGAGTTTTACGGCATCGAGCCGTTTGAAGGCCTCGGCGGCTTCCCCGAGTCCCCCCAGGTACGGGACCGTCATCAGGGAAAAAACCTCTTCGGGAGACCGTTCCGACTCCTTTTCGACGGCATCCGAAACCACCGACCGCGCCCTTCGCACCCCGTCGCCTCGAACCAGCGCTTCGGAAAGGATGGCGCAGGCGATACGCTCGTCGAAAACTTCATCCCCGCCGCCGGTCCGCCAGCGCCCTTGTTCACGATCGTACCGGCCGGACCTGAAGCCCTCGTAGGAGGTATCGATCCAGGCATCCCTTATCGCTTCGTATTCTCTCCTGTCCGGCAGCCCGGCATATTCGTCAAACCAGTAAAGATAAGGATTCGCCCGTGTGTCATCGCTTTTTTCGATGATCACAGCCGGCGTCGTCCTTTCCGCAGGGGGCCGTACAATAAGATTTTTTTTCGCCGTATCGATGGAAGAGCCCGAGGGGAGTGAAAGATAAAAGAGATTGGCGGCTTTCATGCACGAAAGAACCGGGACGGAAACTGATGTTTCCGGCCGGCTGCCGGTGATCTCGTAGGGTATCACAAGTTCCCTTATTTCTCCGGACTGAAACAACGATCCCGGATAAACGGATACACGTTCCCCTATATCCCCGCCGACCCGTAAGATCAGCGACAATCCTTCTTCGAACTTGACTTCCACACTTTTCTCGAAGACGGTGCAGGATTCCGCGTGAAAGGAACGTTTTCTCCCGTCGTTTTGTATCAGCACAAGGGGCTTCGCGTCGCTTATCGAGAGACGGAATCCGCCGACATCGGCATTGAGCCTGGAAATACCCCGCTTTCTGAAAAGGTTTCCCTCGACCCGCGAACCGGAAATAACGAGATACCCGACCGGTTCGTTTTCAAACGCCTTTTCATTCAGGATGTGGAAGAGAAGGAAAAGGAGGATAAAGCAAACGTATACCAGCGGGATGGCGATATATAACCGGTTTATTTTTATTTTCATGAAGCAACTATATTATCAATACCTTTCTATTAGTTCAAGCTTGTACAAAAGAAATAAAAAAGATATTATGATAACAATCCGTTTTTAAAGGATGCATGGTAATCCTGACGAACGACAACTGAAAAAACACATAACATCCGGCCTCGAGCACCCGGATACGGCTGCCGTTTTTTATACGACATCACGTTTACAGGAATGACGCACCGTTTCGGTGCGCAGCCGGAATACCATGCCGTCAGACAGAGGAGGAACGATGGTCAGAGCGTTGCTTGTATCGGTTTTTTGTTTTTGTGCAATAATTTTAAGCTCCTGCGTTTCTTCGCCCGAAAAAACATCAGACGGGGAGCTTGCCCCCTATGAAAGCATCACCCAGTATGTGGTCATGGGGGAACCGGAAAAGGCGATTGAAATATACGAAAAAGCCGTTTCATCGAAAGACGCCGATACACCGGACATGAAAATACTCCTTGCCCAGCTTCTCATGCTTGCCGGCAAGAATGAAGACGCCGAAAAGGAATTGAACGAGGTACTGGAAAAGGACAGGAGTAATTGCGACGCACTCTTCCGGTTATCCGTGAATTACGGTATCGAAGGAAACAGGAAAAAACAACGGGAGACGCTCGAAGAAATTCTCCGGATCGATCCCGGTTATTCCCCGGCACTCGCCTATCTCGGCGAGAGTTATCTGGAGGAAAACAAACTCGAGAAGGCCCGGCAGTATTTCGAAAAAGCCCTGAAAGCGGACCCGAACGATTTTGTCGCGCTTATGGGGCTGGGAAATCTGCTGATGCGGAAAAAGGAATACGATGAGGCGATAGCGATGTTCGACAGGGCGCAGAAGGTGGACCCCGAATATCTCTTCGCTTATGTGGACAGGGCGCAGGCAAAGCGATTGAAGAAGGATTACGGGGGGGCGATCGAGGATTTGTCCGGGGCGATTGCGATCGACCCCGGCTATTACTGGAATTACATCGACAGGGGCAATCTCTACCTTAAAACGGGAAAACGGGAATCCGCGATCGCGGATTTTACCGAAGCGGCGAACATCGATCCGGATTATTTTATCTCCTATGTCTATCTCGGCGGGATCTATTACAGGACAAAGGAATGGGAAAAGGCCGGAGAATACTACGGGAAAGTCTACGAACGGAAAGCCGATTATTATCACATTTATGAACCGCTGGGGGTTATCTCGTATACCCGGAAGAAATGGGACGATGCCCGGAAAATGTTCGAAAAGGCCTATGAATACAATAAAACGGAATATTCATATCCCCTCCTCGCTTCATTGTGTCTCAAGAAGGCGGGAAGGGAAAAAGAGGCGCGAACATATCTGGAAACCGAACTTCCCTCCTTCCCGAAAGACACATGGTACTATGAAATCGCTCGGTTCTATATCAATCCTTCGAACGATTATTACGTGCAGCACCGGTATAAAAACGAACAAAATAAAATACGCAAGAAGCGTATGCTTTTTTATATGGGCGCACAATATGCCCTCACCGAACAATTTATCGTGACGGCGCGAATTTCTTTTGAACAGGTCCTCTCGATCGAACGGAAGGATCTTCTTGAATACGATCTGGCTGAATGGGAACTGGAACAGCTGGATAACAAATAGAGAAGCATACCATTGGTTTTCACTGTGTAAGAAAAAACGTCTATCCTGCAATGATGTGATGACATGATATCGTCACCGTGACAACCAGGGTGTTCTATCAGAACCTACGGAGGTATAAGTGACAATGAACGAAACAGCCACCCGGGTACAACTCGGAAAAAGAGAGATTATTCTGCTGGGAACGGCGCACGTATCGAAAGAAAGTGTCGTCGAAGTCGAGACGACCATACGGGAGGAAAAACCCGATATGGTATGTATCGAGATCGACGAATCCAGATACAATTCCCTCACAAAAGGCTCCTCATGGAAGGACCTCAGCATTCCCCAGGTGTTGAGAAAAAGAAAGGGGTTCCTCCTGCTGGCGAACCTCGTCCTTTCTTCCTTTCAGAAGCGGCTTGGGCTCGATCTGGGCGTCAAGCCGGGCGAGGAAATGCTCAAAGCGATAACGATCGCAAAGGAACTCGGCATCCCCTACGAATTCTGCGACAGGGAAATTCAGGTGACGCTCAAACGCGCCTGGTCGAAGACGGGTTTCTGGGGAAAAAACAAGATGCTCGCCGCCATGATCAGTTCCGTTTTCTTCAACGAAAAGCTATCCGCCGATGAAATAGAAAAACTCAAGGAAAAAAGCGCCCTGCAGAACATGCTGGAGGAACTGGCGCATTTCATGCCGTCCGTCAAAACGGTCCTTATCGACGAACGGGACAGGTACCTGGCAACCAGGATATTTCTGTCAAAAGGAGATAAAATCGTCGCCGTCGTCGGGGCGGGCCATGTCGAGGGGATCATGCAATGGCTTGAATCCCTGCATGAAGGAAAGGTGACGGAGGACCTCGCCGAAATAGAGGAGGTTCCGCCGAAATCGATCGTCGCCTCCGCCCTGCCCTTTGTCATCGCGTTCGCCATCATCGGCCTCATGGTCGCGGGTTTTTTCGTGGGGGGGATCACGAAGGTGCTCAACATGCTTCTCATGTGGTTTCTCATTAACGGCTCGCTTTCGGCTGTCGGGACAATTGTCGCACTCGGCCATCCCCTCGCGGTAATCGCCGCCTTTCTCACCGCGCCCTTCACCTCGATCAATCCGCTGGTCCCGGTCGGACTCGTCACCGGCCTCATCGAGTACAAGTTCAAGAAACCCCACGTCGAAGACTTCGAACAGATAAGCACGGACATTACGAGTTTCAGGGGCTTTTACCGGAACAGGTTCATCCATATCCTCCTGGTCTTTTTCTTTTCGAGCCTGGGAAGCGGCATCGGCACCTTTGTCGCCGGTATTCCGATGATCGCGAACCTCTTTCATTAAAGGAAAGACCCGGATTCCGTTTTTGGGAGACAGACTGATGCAAAGCACGGAACAACGGCTGCTTTTTACCGTTTTCACGATCGCAATCCTCTCGGCGGGCTGCGGGGGCGGAGAGTACCGTGAAGAAAAGCGGCTTATCGAAAGCCACAACGCGATCGTCGACCGGTTCAGCGAAAAAATGGAAAAGGCCGGCTCCTCGCCCGAGATGCTCGCCGCAATCGGCGAGTTCATCGAGAGAATCGGACCGCTCGTTCCCAAAGTGAGGGCTTTGAAAAAGTCCCATCCCGAATGGGAGCATGAGCCGCCCAAAGAACTCGAAAAGACGATCGCCGAATACCGGGCGTCAATGACCGGGCTTGCTGAAGCGGCGAACAGGTACTATGAGTGGTACATGAGGTACCCCCACGACTACCAGCTCGAACGGGCGTACAACCTGCTTCGGAAACTGATAAGCGACATGTAGGAAGAAGAAAATCGACGGCGGACGGGGGGAATCAGGAAGGGATGTGACGGCGGATGGCGCGGATTTAGCGTATTAAGGGTGAGGGGTGGCTAAAGAGGTATACCGGGGGCGGGGTTTTTGGAAATTTTATCATATTTATTTTTTATTTTTTCTTTTTCTCTCTTTTATCTTTTTTTCTATAAATCTTAATAATGTTGATATCGTATAGCCGGATATCATAAGAATTATCCCATCCAATCCAAACCGGAATAAATTCCAACCTAATGGAAGCATAGTGCCATTCGACAATTCACCTGTCTTGGAATTACTAAAATGAAGGCCGGAATTGAACGCTTCAATCCCATAGACCAATATAATTACCAGATCGTCAACATATTCAAATGCAAAAGCAATAATTATAAAGGAAAATAACAATATTATTAAAATCTCATAGCATTTAAAAGATTTTTCTTTGTTTATTTTTTCATTTTCTATCATAGATATCTATCCTGTTATAATATTATAATTAATCAAAAAGCCAGTGATTTATTTAATCTGGCATTAAGAAATTTCCAAACATGTCATGTAAAAAAGGTATATCTGGAAAGTAACCTTCTCTTGTATCATATACTCTAAAATAATATTCAATAAGTACTCCATAAGTTTTCTTTCCGATAGAATATCCTGCCTTGAATCCAAATACATCTGGATCAATAGGATTCCACCAACATGCTGATACACTTGAATTTCCAGTCAATGAAATTTGTACATCAATGAATCCACCAGTGTATTTCGTTGGATCACCATTTAATCCCCATACCAACCCTGCTCCAAAAGTCATGGATACTCCTTTTCCTAATCCTGCCCCAGCTTGACCATAAATAGTGACACCATGTCCTCTTGTTAATATTACTTCACAGCCTAATCCAGCTCCGATTATTCTTGAACTGAATGCTGTTATATTTGCACTAAATAATACAAGACCATCCGGTGTATCAACACCAATTATGTCATCAAAAAAATAATCCAGTGCTTCAAATATAGTATCTGTATCAAGTCTATTTCGAAACTCTTCATCTGTCACTACTTTTTTGGCGATTTCATTTAGCTGTCTTTGAATACTTTCTGCCTTTGACCTAATAGAACTTGCATTTAAGTAATTTGGCTTATTTCGTTCTTCATAATTATCATAATATTTCTCACAATCTTTTTGCGTTGTGTGTGAACCAAACATACCTAATGGATCTATATAGACTACCGGATCATTTTTACAGTAAGCATATCTATTCAATCCATCCAGTACCATATCCGGCTGGACAAAACGCCCCAGCATCGGGTCATAGTAGCGGGCGTCGTAGTAGTAGAGTCCAGTACCGCCGTCGAACTCCTGGTCCGTGAAGCGGTAGTTCACACCCTTGATACCCGCCATGTAAACGGTCTTTCCGTACGGGTCGTAGGCAATGCTCTGTATGGGCTGGCCCGTTTCGTTCGTGAGGCGGACCGCTGAACCCAGATGGTCCGTGTGGACGTAGAGGAGTTCGTTTTCCGTAGCTGTAACCATTCGCTGGGCAATCCGTTGATCGTTTGCAAAATAAGAGCCCAGCATCCGACATGAATAATTCCGGGTTGGCCGCCGGCCTTGTTATAAGCCGCAAGCCCGTCGGTTTGTATATACCCTTTCCACCCTTCGAGTATTTTCCTCGGCACCTCGC
>JAFGHO010000099.1 GCA_016930085.1 Spirochaetales bacterium | reverse complement strand
GATATTCCGCTGACCGAGGTGATTACCAATGTCGAAGCCCATCAGCTGGAACAGGCCGTCAATCTTGAACGCGCACTCCGCTACGGCGAGGTGCTTGCATCCGAAGCCTACGCGAAGGAGCATTTGAAGGAAGCGGAGGAATTGTTCGATACATTGGCAGGTGAAGTCGATGAAGAGATCAAAAAAGCGGAGCATATCGCCGAAGAGGCGATGGCGAAGGCACAGACCGATATCGCGAGGAGAAAATTCGAGGATATCGATGAGAAACTGAAGAAAATAGAAAAGGAACACGCCGATTACGACGGCCACGTTCACGAGGTCTTTCTTCTGATTGAAGAAGGAAACCTGCCGGAAGCCGAACGCCACGCGGAAGAAATCGAAAAGGAAGAGGAAGAACTCGACCATGAAATCGAGGAGTTTCTGGTCGAAGTCGAGAAATTCACGGAAGACTCAGCGCTCACCGCCGAACACGACGAACAGAATGCCCTTGTCGGGACGATCATCATATGTATCGTGACCTTTCTTCTCGGCATCATTCTGGGCATCGTCATCAGCAGGAGCATCACCACCCCGCTCGGCGCGGAACCCTTCGAGGTATCGGAAATGGCCATGAAGATCGCAGAAGGCGATCTATTAATCAAATTCGACGATAGACGAAAATACGACGAAGCCAGCGTGTACGCGGCGATGAAAACCATGGTCGAGAAACTCAGCGGCATCGTGGGAGTCGTCAAGACGGCCGCGAACAATGTTTCTTCGGGAAGCCAGGAGCTTTCATCCAGTTCCGAGCAGATGTCCCAGGGAGCGAACGAACAGGCCGCGGCGGCGGAGGAAGTCTCTTCTTCCATGGAAGAAATGGGGGCGAATATCCGCCAGAACGCGGACAACGCGCTGCAGACGGAAAAGATCGCCCTCAAGGCGTCTCAGGACGCTGATGAGGGGGGCAAAGCCGTCGGAGAAACGGTGAACGCGATGAAAGATATCGCGGAAAAGATAAGGATAATCGAAGAAATAGCCCGTTCGACGAACATGCTCGCCCTGAACGCGGCCATCGAAGCGGCACGGGCAGGCGAACACGGAAAAGGATTTGCCGTCGTCGCCTCCGAGGTACGAAAACTCGCTGAAAGAAGCCAGGTTGCGGCCGGAGAAATATCCGAATTATCATCATCGAGCGTCTCTATCGCGGAAAAGGCGGGAGAAATGCTCAAAAGGATCGTCCCGGATATCCAGAAAACCGCCGAACTCGTTCAGGAAATAAGCGCGGCAAGCAAGGAGCAGAACTCGGGTGTCGAGCAGATCAACAAGGCGATCATGCAGCTCGATACGGTGATCCAGCAGAACGCCTCGGCGTCCGAAGAAATGGCGTCCACATCGGAAGAACTCGCAGGCCAGGCCGAAGAACTTCAATCGTCAATGGAATTCTTTAAAACCAACGGCGGTAACGGATCAAAATACATCACCCACGACGGCGATTACCATGCTCCTCATCTCAAACAGACCCATAACATACACATCAACCACTATCCCCAAAAACAGCATCCCCCCGTGACGACGGGGAAAACAAGCAGGCGACAGACAACGGGAATCACCATCGCGGAAGAAGAACGTCGGAAACACGAAGACGGCGTCGAGATCGATATGGGCAAAAAACCGAAAAAGGACAAGATGGATGCCGATTTCGAAGAGTTTTAATATCGGTATGACAATACAACACCGATAGTGCCAATATATCGGTCTTGATGAAACCGGCGGAAATTTTTCCGCCGGTTTTTTTAATAGGACGGGGACGGATGAAAAAAAATTTTATAACAGGCCTTGATTTTTTCCGATTAATTATATATATTAGTTAGTGATCGATAACTAACGGAATTGCGTATGAAAAACAGGGAACTTTCGGAACGTCAACTGGAAATCCTCGACAACACCCTTTCCATCATCGCGGAAAACGGCATACAGGAGTTTTCGATCAGGAACCTGGCCCACAAGATCGGTATTTCGGAACCGGCAATTTACCGCCATTTCGAAAACAAGGAGGATATACTGCTTTCTCTCGTCTTTTACATGGGGCAAAACGTGGAAGCATCGCTTTCAAAAATGAATATTCCCGCGGACTCGTCGTTCGAACAGCTCGAATACATTACGAACGGTGCGGTCGACTTCTTCGAGAAAAACCGGTCGATCACGACGGTCTTTTTTTCTCACGGAATATTTCAGTACAATGAAAAGCTCGTGCAGGAAATGAAATCGCTTTACGAGCTCGGTATTTCCGTCTACAGCACGATGATACGAAAAGCACAAAAAGAAAACAATATGAGAAAAGATATTGTACCGGAACGTGCATCGGAAATCATCACCGGCGCCCTTCACGGACTCATTACCCGATGGATTCTCTCGAATTACGAATTCAGTCTTTGTTCTGAATGGCGTGGATTATGGACGACATTGAAATCCGTTATTACCTGAAACTCAGGCGAGTGAAGGTTGTTTTTATTTATACCGGGTTGTTAGGTATCGTTCACTAACAAAGAGACGGGGGCAACCCGGGTTTTGAGGAGAAACAGTTATTTACATGTTAGCTAACGTTAGCTAACTATATTATCACAGAAGGAGTCGTCTATGGCACGGTTATTTTCCTTTCCAAAAATAATAATCTTCGCGATTATCGCGGTGACGATCGTATTCGCGATCCAGCTTCCGAATATGAAAATCGATAATTCCGTAAGGAACTTTCTCCCCAAAGATCATCCGTCGAGGGTGACCACGGAAAAAATGGATGAGGTGTTCGGAAACAACGAGATGGTATCGTTGAGTGTCGAGTTCAAAAACGGAACAATCTTTGCCGGAGACAACCTCTCCTACCTTTCCGAACTGACGGAGGAAATCGGCCGTATCAGGTTCGTCAAGGATGTCCTGTCCCTTTCCAACGCCCAGATCATCATGAACGGGGATGAAGGCATGGTCAATACGCCGGTCGTAACGAAGATTCCCGAATCGGACGCAGATATCGAGGCGATAAAAAACCGCCTTTTGGAATGGGATATCTATAAAGGAATTCTGTATTCGGATGATTTTTCAGCCACGCAGCTGGTCATCTCGTTTGAAGACAAAAAACCGGCGCCTGCCGCCGATACAAAAGCGTCGGAGATCATAAACCGCCCGGCAGCATGGATACCCGTGACCGAGGACGACCTGCTCGATTCATACAACGCGATCACTTCCGTCGCCGAGGCATACGGAAACGAAACCGCCACTCTTCGCATCGCCGGGCCCCAGACGGTGATGATCCTCATCCGTACCGGTATCGCTAAGGATCTGCTCGTCATGTTTCCCCTTGTGCTTGCCGTGCTTTTTATCATACTGGCGCTCGCCCTGAAGCGATTGTCCGGCGTCCTGCTTATCATGCTTACCGTCGTGCTGAGTGTGGTCTGGACCTTCGGCATCATGGCGCTTTTCGACATACCGATCGCCATCATGATGACCGCCATCCCGATCCTTCTCGTCGCCGTGGGAAGCGCCTACGGCATCCACATGATCAGCCATTATTACGACGAGAAAGTCCTCAGCGCCGGTGCGGGCGACGCCGTCCGTGAAGACGGCAGTGAAGACACCCACCGTCATATTGTCCTTGCGACAATACGAAAAATCGGTAAACCGGTCCTGCTCGCCGGCCTTACCACGATAGCCGGATTCGGCGCCCTCGCGTTAAGCGGAATAACGATGATCCGCTATTTCGGCATTTTTACCGCAGCGGGCGTCGCCTCCGCGCTTGTCATTTCGCTGCTTTTCATTCCATCGCTTCTCCTTTCGGGAAAACGGCTTGCAGGCAAAAGGTCCGGAGGGGGTAAACCGCGGAACGGTATGCTGGCCAACGGATTGACCGCGCTGGGGGCGGCCATTATCCGCAGGAAAAAACCGATACTCATTATCTCCGGTATCGTCATCATAATCTCGGCAACGGGGATTCCCCTCATCAATGTCGGGAAACCCCTGATCCGGTTTTTCAAGGAGGAAACGGAAATCAGGAAGGCGGACGCCTATATTAATTCGACGTTCTCCGGGACATCCATCCTCAATGTCATGATCACCGGTAACGAAATACCCGCATCCGGTCAGGACGGGACGGACGAAACCGGCGCGTTCGATGAATCGGATTTTTTTACGGACTCCGATTTCGAAGCCGGCAATCATCCGGGAGAAGAGACGCCGGTAATGACAACAGGCGGTGTCCAATCGAAGACCTCGGACCGCAGGAGCGTGAAAAATCCCGAAATACTCGCCGCGATGGATGAACTCTCCGTTTATCTCAGGACGAAATTCCCCGAAGTCAAAAAGGTCTCGAGTGTCGTCGATTTCATAAAACGGATGAATTATGTCCTCAACAACAGCGACTCATCCTATAACGAGATACCGTCCGATCCTGAAAAATACAATCTCGCGTCAAACATCGGGCTCAGAAATCTTATTTCAAAATATCTTTTGCTGTATTCGGGAAACCTCGACAATCTCATCGACGACATGGACGATCCTGAAAGCGCCCTCATGCACATTCAGATGAACAACCCCCACCCCGCCTTCATTCAGAACGTAAAGGACGCGATACGGGAATATTCGGCGGCGAACATCGAACCCCTGGGCTATTCCGTCGAACTGGCCGGAGACGCCGATATGCTTATGGCGGTCAATGACCTCATCATCAACACCCAGATCATGAGCATTGCCGTCTCGCTGTGCATTGTCTTTTTAATCGTCACCGTCACCTTCCGCTCTCCGGTCGCCGGTTTACTCTCGCTCATACCGATCGTCGCCGCCATCCTCATGAATTTCGGTATCATGGGTTATTTTTCAATCGTCCTGGACACGGTGACCGCTTTAGTCGCTTCCGTGGCGATAGGAATCGGGATCGACTACGCGATCCATTTTATTTCGATCATCACCGACGAAATGAAAAAAACCGGCGACTGGATCGCCGCAGTCAAAAAGACACTTCTTTCCAGCGGCAAGGCGATCGTTTTCAACGCGGTGAGCGTTGCCGCCGGGTTCGCGGTCCTGTTCGCCTCTTCATTTTCACCGCTCAACGAACTGGGCCTCCTGATCTGTCTGACGATGGTCACTTCATCGGTCTTTTCCATCACCGTGCTCCCGGTCCTCATCGTCTCTGTGAAACCGAAATTCATCACAAAAAACGGAAAGGAGAAAAACACCGGGAAAGGTATTCCGGCCGGGCCGGACGCCCGTGAAGCGCGGGAGAAGAAACTGCTGCATTCGGCCTGAAAGATACCTGTTCCGGATAAAAATATATCATCATTCAAGAAGGAGGCTATTATGCCGGGTTTATATCGAAATACTCTCATTATATTATTTATGATCGCGACCGCCTTGCTTCAGGCGGCCGAACCGGATCCGTATCAGATCATGAAAAAAGCGTACTCCTCGCAAAATCCGGATGAAATGGAAAGCGTCGCTTATATGGCGCTTCGAGACGCCGACGGAACGACGAATACGAGAAAACTCAAAATCTTCACAAAAAAAGCCCCCGCAGGGGCAAAAACCTTTATCGAATTTCTTTTACCGGCGGATGTGAAGGGGACGAAGTTTCTGACAATCGGCAACAAATCCGGAGAGGACGACCAGCGTATCTATATCCCTGAACTGGGAAAGGTGAGAAAGATCGCATCGTCCTCGAAAAACCAGACCTTTATGGGTTCCGACCTCACCTACTACGATATGGAAGACAGGGATGTCGAGGACAGCAGCTATACCTTTGTTTCCACGGATACCGTCAACCTCGCGAAAGACGGAGAGGCCGCCGCTACGGAATGCTGGGTGATCGAATCCGTGCCCAAGGATTCGTCCGCGCCCTATTCAAAAAGCAGGATCTGGATAAGCAAAGGCGATTTCGCGATCTGCAAGTCCGAATTGTACGACAAAAACGGCGACCTGGTGAAAACCATCCATATCGTGGAGATAAAAAAATCGGGCGCTTTCATTATTCCGGTCAAAACCCTGGTCGTCAATGTCAACGGGCATAAAACACTGATCAAAACGGAAGAGATCAAGGTCGATCATTCGATCCCCGATTCGGTTTTTACCATACAAAATCTCGAACGTTAGGAGGGAGCTATCGTGAAAAACAAACTATTTACGACAATTGTCCTTTTTTGCGCGGTATCTTTTTTTATTCCGGCCCTTCCCCAGATATGGTGTCTTGAAGACAATGATTTCGGGGACCTGTTCGATGATCTTGAAGAGGATATCGGGACGGAAAACGAAACTGCCCCGGCCGACGGCGGCGGTTTTGCCGGCGAATTGAAAAGCGAACATACCGCCTCCCTTCATATGCCGGTAAGCGGGGATCCCCTCGTCTTCGACGGTCCGCTCACCTCCACGGGTCTCGAAAATCTCTTCTCGTTTTCGGCGCACCAGGGGGATGTGTCGCTCTATTCGAACTGGCGCATCCTTTTTTCCCTGAACGGGGAAGGCGTCTGGCATAATGCGACTGAAATCCGGGCATTGGAAAATTATATTCTTTATGGCCCCGAAGGATTGTCGTTGAGTCTCGGGTACCAGATTATCAGATGGGGAGTCGCCGATAAAATAAATCCGACGGACAACGTCAATCCCAAAGATTACACGGACCTGACGGAACCCACTTCAATTCCCGTCCTTTCCCTTTACATTAAATGGTACGTTACGGGGGCATTTTCTATCGAAGGGGTATATGTTCCCCACAACGACCCGGACATTTTCCCCGTCGACGCCGAAGCCGCCGTCCCGGAAGCCCTTTTCGCGGCGGACGAAGTCACCGTCGAACAACTGCCCCTCGATATTTGGTCCGGTTCGCTCGGTCTCAGGCTTGCCGCCTATACACCGCTGGCCGACTTTTCGTTGAGTTACCTCTTCGATCACGACCCGTACTACACCCCGTCCGTCGCCTACACGAACCCGATGGACAAACACCTCACCCTGGGACGTGAGCCGTTACACCGCATAGGCGCCGACGCGAAAACGACGATCGGGGGCGCGGGCATATGGCTCGAAACCTGCTTCACCCTCACCGGCGACCCCGATGCAAGCGACGCCGGAACGAGGAATCCCCGGCTGGAATGGACGGCCGGAATCGATTTCAATTACGGACCCGGCGCCCTTTTTTACGCGAACATACAGTACAACGGCCGGTTTATTTTCGATTACGACGACGGTTTTTTCAGCGACTATCCGGGCGGCGCGCCGGATCCGTTACAGATGATGGATCCCGATTACGCCGTCACCTATTACTACCGGGCCCTCACACAATCGATCGGGGGGGAGACGGAGGGATTGCTCAACACCCTCTCGGTCAATTTCGAGTTTCCTTTCCTCGACGAAAGGATTACTCCCGTGATCAGGGGTGCGTACCTCCTTCCCGTCTTCTACGACACGGAAGAAAAAACCCGCTACGGCAGCCTTATCGCTTCCCCCCGGCTGATATTCAAACCCCAGCTTTCTTTCGAGATCACCCTCGGGGCCGATCTTTTCTTCTCATGGTATTCGGAACCCGGCTCCGGAGACATCCGGCTCGATACGTCGGATGCCGTCGGCATGTTCGGTGATCAAAGCAATGTGTTTCTCGAACTCCACTATGTATGGGGATACGATCTGTAGTTCTCCCCGCAAAAACACCTGCCGTCTGCCCCAAAAGGGGGCGAGCGGCGGGTTTTTTTTTACGTTTTTCAATCGCATGCGTTAATACCAGCATTCCGTATTTAATTTGCACAAAAAAGAATAGCGTTATATACTTTATTGATAACGATGAGGATAAAAATCATTGTCGCCGACGACCACCGACTCATGAGGGAGGGTCTTCTTTCCCTTTTGGCAAAAGAACCGGAAATAGAGGTGGTCGGAAAGGCGTCCGACGGGCACGAGGTGATACGAAAAACGGAAATACTCAATCCGGATATTATAATCATGGACATCACCATGCCCGGACTGAACGGAATCGACACGACCGGCATTATCAATGAACGATTTCCCGAAGTAAAAATAATCGCTCTCTCCATGCACGCGCACGCTCGCTTTATTTCCGGAATACTCGAAGCGGGCGCTTCCGGCTATCTATTGAAGGATTGCGCATTCGAGGAACTGATCGCCGCGGTTCACATGGTATATGAAGGAAGAATGTACCTCAGCCCGTCGATCACCGACGTCGTTGTCAGGGATTACGTTCGGCAGAAATCAAAGACGGCCGGTACCGCCGGGATTGTACTCAGTATACGCGAACGCGAGGTCCTTCAGCTTATTGCAGAAGGGAAATCGACCAAGGAAATAGCGGCGATACTTTATCTCAGCCCCAAAACGGTAGAAACCCATAAACGCAATATTATGGAAAAAACACGTATTTCTTCAATTCCCGAACTCGTCAAGTACGCGATCGGGGAAGGAATAACTTCGGTTGACAACTGAGCCATCTTTATTTATTTGCGATTAATTTATTTTCCGTCAATTATACCGATTCACATCATCATTCCAATAAAGAAAATCCTTTATTCCGCTCAAGAGAGACCTTATATCATCTTTACCATTTTTCCGATAAAATTAAGGGATTGGTCAATTGTATACGTATTTTTACTTACTATTCTCTAGGTATCCGATGGGAAACACCCGGCTGATCAACAAAAAATGCGCATAGCCGGTTATTTCCCGGACAGGCAAGATGTAATACATCAGCAAGGAGGAAGTAATGTTAAAAGATTTAAGAATGGCATTGAAAATAGGCGGCGGCTTTACCGTTGTCCTCATTATTACCGGTATTGTCGGTATTGTTGCCTGGATAGGTATGAATGGTGTCGCGGACAGGGTCGACAAAAGCGATGATGTCAACAGGCTGGTGAAATATATGCTTCAGGCCAGACAGCAGGAAAAAAATTTCATTATCCGCGGCGACAAAAGTTACATTGATGAAGTCAAAAAAATCGTTTCGGACATAACTAGCCAGGCGGAAACGACAAAAAATAAATTCGATCAGGAGGTCAATAAAAAACAGATGGACGACGTCCTGTCCCAAACGGCCGTTTATGAACAGGCGTTCGATAATTATGTGTCATTACAGACCAGACTCGATGAACAGGATACCATAATGACCAATCAGGCGAGAAATGTCATTACCGCGGCGGAAAAGATGATGACCGACCAGCAGGCCGAATACAAAAAGCTGCTCGCATCCGGTGCGGACAGGGCGGCGATACAGGACAAACTCCTGAAATCAGACGATGCGGGCAGACTCATCATCTGGGCCCTGGAATGCAGGCGCGAGGAGAAGAATTTCATCATCCGCGATGATCCGGCCTACGCCGACAAGGTAAAGACGAGTGCACTCCAGATAGAGGAACTCGCGCAGGAATTGAAATCACGTTTTCAGCAGACATCGAACAAAGAATTATCCGATCGTGTCCTCGAATCGGTGAGGGCGTATCGCCAGGCATTCGACCGCTATGTAGACCTTCGAGATGAACAGAAAGCGGCGGACGAGGCGATGGTAAAAGCGGCGAGGGCGGCGGACGAAATCTGCACGAACGCCCGCGAAGACCAGAAAGCGAAAATGCTCGCTCAAATGGCCCAGTCGAATGTCGTTATCTGGAGCGGAACAGGACTCGCGATACTATTGAGCCTTATTATCGCCGTCATTATCACACGATCGATCACAAAGGCGCTCCGTAAAGGGGTCGATTTCGCGAAAAATGTCGCCGACGGTAACCTGACCGCGCACATCGACATATACCAGAACGATGAAATAGGGATACTCGTCGAGGCACTCAGAAATATGGTCGGCAAACTGAATGAAATCGTGATGACGGTAAAAGGGGCGGCGGATAATGTCTCTTCGGGAAGCCAGCAGCTGTCATCGAGTTCCGAGGAATTGTCGCAGGGTGCGAACGAACAGGCCGCGGCCGCCGAGGAGGTCTCTTCTTCCATGGAACAGATGGGGGCCAATATCAGGCAGAACGCGGATAATGCCCTCCAAACGGAAAAAATCGCGCTCAAGGCCTCACAGGATGCAGAAGAAGGAGGCAAATCCGTTGCCGACACGGTGTTGGCAATGAAAGAAATAGCCGAAAAGATAAGAATAATTGAAGAAATCGCGAGGTCGACGAATATGCTTGCTTTGAACGCGGCGATCGAAGCCGCTCGGGCGGGAGAACACGGCAAGGGGTTCGCCGTTGTCGCGGCCGAAGTGAGAAAACTCGCCGAACGGAGTCAGATCGCGGCGGGGGAAATTTCGGAATTGTCCTCGACGAGCGTCGCCATAGCCGAAAAGGCGGGCGATATGCTGAAACGGATCGTGCCCGATATTCAAAAAACGGCGGAACTCGTTCAGGAGATCAGCGCGGCAAGCAAGGAACAGAATTCCGGCGTCGAACAGATCAACAAGGCAATCATGCAGCTCGATACGGTGATCCAGCAGAACGCCTCGGCTTCCGAAGAAATGGCGTCCACTTCCGAAGAACTCGCGGGTCAGGCCGAACAACTGCTTGCGACGATGGAATTCTTCAGAACCGACGGAAACGGGAACGGCAGAAAATCCGCCCATGTCCTCCCGGATCATACAGGGGGAAAAAAGAACATGGTGACGACACATAAAATCAATATCGGACATCTGGGGAGCGGAAAGGAACACAGCGCGGCCGAGACACAGACGGGAATCACCGTTGTCGAGGACCGCAGGACGAAACAGAAAAAAAATAAAAACATTAAAGACGGTGTCGATATCGATATGGGCGGAAACGCCGCAGGAGACAAACGCGATGAAGATTTCGAAGAATTTTAGGTTTTCATAGATGTGTCTTTATGCTAAAAAGATACGGGAGCTTTTATTGTTTCCCGTATCTTTTCAAAAGGGGTTTCCTATGCTCGGTCGGCAGAAAAAGCATTATAAAATACTTGTAATGACGGTATTGCTTGCCGTGACGCTTTCTCTTACCATTTTCTTTCATATTTTTCTAAAAAAAGGGGCGGTGGTCACACATTTCTTCTATATTCCCATCATCCTTGCCGCGATCTGGTGGAAAAAGGGATATATCGTCGCACTTTTTCTCTCCCTTTTTCTCGTTCTCAACCACCTGTTTGTCCGCTCCGGGGTTGAAATATACAATGACCTGTTGAGGGCGTTTATGTTCGTATTCGTCTATTTCATAGTCACCATGTTGAGCGAGAAACTGATCAAAACGGAAAAGGGTCTCGCCCTCATCCGCACGGAAATGGATCAGATTTTTCAGAATTCGGTGAACGGCATCGCAATAATCGGGCCCGAAGGTAAAATAATCAAGACAAACGCCATGCTGAAGCGCCTTTTGGAACGCACGGAATCCGACATAGTCGGAAAAAGATGTTCGCAAATCCTGTGCAATCCCGACTGCGATACCGCGAGGTGCCCCATCAAAAGGATAACCGGCGGAGACACATGTGTCGAAACGATATTCGAAATCGGAGATACGACAGGGAAAAAAAAGAAAACCTGTTGTTCATCGGCAACCCCCTTCTGGGATACGGAAGGTACTGTAAAGGGTTTTGTCTTCAATATCCGTGACATAACGGAGAAAATGAAAACAAAAAAAACACTCGCCCGTTACCGTTCGAAACTCAAGGCAATCTCTTCCGAACTGACCCTGGCCGAGGAAAAGGAGCGGAGGAGGATCGCCACCAATCTGCACGATCATATCGGCCAGAAACTCGCGCTCGCCAAAATCAAGCTTGGCGCCCTGAAGGCCTCGCATAAAAACCACCCGGATTCATCCGTTATCGAGGAGGTCCGTTCACTGGTGGAGGATACGATACGTACGACACGGTCGCTAACGTTTACACTCAGCCCCCCCGTCCTGTACGAATTCGGACTGATCGCCGCGTTTGAATGGCTGATCGATCATTACCGCGACAGGTACGGTCTTTCCTGTGATTTTTACACCGATATCGACCGTATCGATATGAACGAGGACATGAGCATCCTGCTTTTTAAAATCATCAATGAACTGCTCTTGAATGTCGTCAAACACGCGGGTACGGACATCGCCGCCGTTGATATTCACGGCGGCGATGACGGTGTTACCATTTCCGTCTGCGATCGGGGAAAGGGATTCGATTCCGGCCGGCTCGAGACGATCATTTCAGGGTGCAAAGGATTCGGGCTGTTCAACATCCGCGAACGGCTCAACTATATCGGCGGCAGGCTCGATATCGAATCAGCCGAAGGGGCGGGGACAAAAGTAAACCTCATGATACCCTTTGCAAAAAAATCATGTTTGACGGGAGGAAAAAAATAATGGCTATTTCACTGCTTCTCTCAGACGATCATAAAATAATGAGGGACGGCCTGAAGTCGCTCGTCGAACAGCTTCCGGACATCGAAATCGCGGGCGAAGCGGTCGACGGTATCGAGACAATCGAACTCGCCCGGTCGCTCAAACCGGATATAGTGATCATGGATGTGACGATGCCGGGATTGAACGGGATCGAAGCGACAAGGAAGATTCTCGAAGAAAACGATGGTATCAGGATCATCGCGCTTTCGATGCATTCGAACAGCCGTTTTATCACGGAAATGCTTTCGGCCGGCGCCTCCGGCTACCTGATCAAGGATTGCGCGTTCGAGGAACTCGCTTCAGCGATCAAAACCGTCTATCATGACGGCACCTATCTCAGCCGCAGTATCACCGGCATTGTAATCAACGATTATGTCAGAAAAACGGCAAAAAAAGACGGCTGCCGCCTCCACTCGCTTTCCGAGCGGGAATACGAGGTTCTCAAATATCTGGCTGACGGGAAAAATCCGAAAGAGATTGCATGGTACCTCAACATCAGCGTCAAAACGGTCGAAGCGCACCGGAGGCGGATCATGACGAAACTCTCGCTTGCCGGTATCGCCGAACTGGTCAAATACGCGATCAGGGAAGGGATCACCTCCCCCTGCATCACCTGCACGGGGTAATGGCGAAGCCGGACGGCCGGATGCGCATTATTTCCGCTTGAAATCGGTTTTACGATCAATTATCCTTAATATTAGGATGATGAAACACCCTGTAGCGGCGACGGTGAAGGCGAAAAAAATGAAAGAGACTCGTTTCATTCTCTCCTGTAACGAACTCGAGCGGCTTTACGATATCGAAGAACACGGGATCATTGTCATCGACAAGGAGTTTACCATAATCCAGATCAACAGGGTTATCGAGAATCTTTTTTGCGTCAAACGGGAAAAGATTACCGGCAGTAAATGTTTCAAAACCTTCAAGAACGGACTCTGCCCGAGTCAATGCTGTACCATAGCGGAGATTCTCAAAGGGAAAATACATATTCAATCCGATATAAAAATCGAAAACGATACCAATTGCAGTCTGCACCATTTCCGTTTGAACGGTTTTCCCCTCTGGGGTAAAAGCGGTGCTATACAGGGGGCATTGATCTTTCTCGAGGACGTGACCGCACAACGGCTTACCGAAACGCTCATTAAATCCTATGAAAGAAAACTCAAGGCCCTGAGTTTCGAGTTGACGCTCGCCGAAGAACGGGAGCGCAGACTCATCGCCCAGGACCTCCACGACCAGATCGGCCAGCCCCTCGCGCTTTCCACCATGAAACTGAGTATACTGCACACCCTCACCCGGGACCGGAGGATCCTCGAGCAGATCGAAGAGATACACAGACTCACCGAAGAATCGCTTGCGCACATCCGTTCGATGACATTCAGACTCAGCCCGCCCACCCTCCACAAGTTCGGTTTGTTTCCCGCGCTCAAATGGCTCGCCGAAGAGTTCGAGTCCCGTTTCGGCCTGCATTGCGAGTTTTATTCGCTTTCTCCGGAACGCGTGTGCGAGGATATCGTCACCATCATGGTGTTCAAGATCGTCAATGAACTTTTGACCAATATCGTCAAGCACGCTGCAACCGATACCGCCCGGCTTACCCTTGAATGCGTCGATAATACCCTCACGATAACGGTAAGCGACCGGGGAAAAGGATTCGATTCATCAAAAGTCAACGAACGGCTCTCACACACACACGGATTCGGGCTGTTCAGCATCAGCGAACGGGTTTCATATATCGGCGGTGAAATGACCGTTCGATCCGAACCGGGTAAAGGAACGGAGGTCACCCTCACGCTGCCGTGCGTCACGAAGGATAACGGCGGCGAGGACAAGGAGTGATTGTATGGCCATAAGAATCCTGATCGTCGACGATCATAAAATCATGTGCGACGGACTCAAATCACTCATCGACAGGCACGACGGAATGGAAGTGATCGGGACGACGACGAACGGACGGGATGCGGTTTCCCTCACCCTCGAACTGAAACCGGATATCGTCATCATGGATGTCCTCATTCCGGAATTCGACGGCATCGAGGCGAGCAAAAAAATTCTCGAAAAATCGCCCGAAACGAAAATAATCGCGCTTTCGATGTATTCCCACAAACACTACCTCACCGCCATGCTCGAGGCGGGGGTGGCGGGTTATGTGGTGAAGGGCTGTTCTTTCGATGAACTCGTCTCGGCGATTACCTCCGTGCATTCAGGCGGCACCTATTTGAGCGACGAAATCGCGAAAACCGTAATCAAAGGCTATGTGAACACCATGTCGCACCAAAAGACCATCGGTGAACTGCTTACCGAAAAGGAATGCGCGGTCCTGAAGCTGATCGCGGACGGGAAAAAGACCAAAGCGATCGCGGATGAAATGGATATCAGCGTAAAAACAGTCGAAACCTACCGGAGGCAACTCATGCAAAAACTGGAAATCGAAACGGTCGCGGATCTCGTCAAATACGCGATCAAGGAAGGATTCACCTCGATCTCAGAATAACCGGTCTTTTCCCTGATGTTATTTTTTTCCCTCGAACAAGTTTCATGCGGCGGGACGATGTTTCCTCACTTTCCTCCTTTTTTCAAAGACCGCTCGAACGAATATGCCTGAACGATCGCGTCCCTGAACCGCGCGGACCGGTGCCCGGCATCGACAGGTACATTTTTACCGCTTTCTCAGGTTTTGCGAAACGCGTCTAAGGGATTTCGACAATAAAAACAGGCTTCCCCTTATGGAAATATTTTTCCCGTTTTTTAAAATTCTTTAAAGTAGATAAAGTGAACGTATCGGGATGTCCCGCGCTCGCGCGCGGGAGTAAAAATACCACCTGAAAAGCGGGCGGCATTTTTATGGAAATCGTCATTTTTGATTGAAGGAGGTCTCAAATGAATCAAAAACGTGAGATGAAGGTGAGGACGAAACTCCTGACCGGGTTTTTTGTCGTCGCCCTTCTGGTCGCGACCCTCGGCGTCATCTGTTTCATCAGTATCTCGAATATCGGGGACGCGACCGATACCATCAAGGACAAAGAAGTCCCCCTCGCCGACAATGCCATGGAAGCGATGATCGCCCTCATCAGCGGAAGGGACCTGATGGGCGAAGTCATGCTCTCCGACTCGCTCGACGAGGTGAAAAAAATTGAAGGGGAGTTCAAACAGACGGTCGATGACTTCGACAACTATGTGACCTATATCAAAGAGAACGGAGAGGGGGCGATCGTGGATCTCGCAGACGAAGCGGACTCCTACCACGCCACCTTTGCCGACAATGCCCTTGAATTGATCGGACATCGAAAAGAGGTGCTCGCGCGTATGGCAAGCCTGAATGCGATCATGAAGGATTTCGACGAACACTCGGAGAGTCTCCGCACGGGCTTCGAAGATTACGAACGGCGGCTCAACATAAAAATCGACGCGCGGGTCGACGCGTCGATGGAAGGCAAGGCGATCATGTTCGAACAGAAGGCCATCGCCGAAGAATACGCGGGAATTCTCGATCGCTCTTACGCGGCAACCCTGAATAACAGTTTTAGGACACTCGATGGAGAGTTCAGGTCGATCGCTTCCGGGCTTCCCGACGATATCGTAAGGGAACATAACGATTTCAGCGCTTACGCTTTAAAAATGTTCGACGAACGCGACGGCGCGATCGGGGATATTCTCGAAACACAGACGCACATAAAGGTGATCGACGAATACGGTGAAAAAGGCGACCTCACCATGGACAAGGTCGAAGTCGAAGCGGACAAACACATGAATGCCGCCATGGGGCAGGCGGACAACGCTCAGACCACATCGAATGTCCTCATTATCGTGCTTTCCATAATCAGTTTCGTCCTCGCAATCATTCTGGGCGTCATCATCACCAATACCATCACGAAACCCCTCGGCGCCGAGCCCGGCGAAGTCGCGACAATCGCGGCCACGATCGCAGGCGGGGATCTCACCATGCACCTCGAGGAAAAGAAAGTCGATGTCGGAAGCGTATACGCGGCCATGAAGAACATGGCCGACAATCTCAGGAACGTGGTCGCGACGATAAAGGGTGCGGCCGACAATGTGGCATCGGGAAGCCAGGAACTGTCGTCGAGCACTGAAGAAATCAGCCAGGGCGCGAGCGAACAGGCCGCCGCGGCTGAAGAGGTATCTTCTTCCATGGAACAGATGGGCGCCAATATCAGGCAGAACGCGGACAACGCTATCCAGACGGAAAAAATCAGCCTCAAGGCGGCGCAGGACGCGCAGGAAGGCGGCAAGGCTGTCGACGATACGGTACTCGCCATGAAAGAGATCGCGGAAAAGATCAGGATCATCGAGGAGATCGCACGCTCGACCAATATGCTCGCCCTCAATGCTGCGATAGAGGCGGCACGGGCGGGCGAGCACGGCAAGGGATTCGCGGTCGTGGCGGCGGAAGTGAGGAAACTCGCCGAACGAAGCCAGGTCGCGGCGGGAGAGATCTCGGAACTTTCGAGTACCAGCGTCGCGGTCGCCGAAAAAGCCGGTGAAATGCTGAAACGGATCGTTCCCGATATACAGAAAACGGCGGAACTCGTTCAGGAAATCAGCGCGTCGTCGAAAGAACAGAACTCGGGGACGGAACAGATCAACAAGGCGATCATGCAGCTTGATTCGGTCATCCAGCAGAACGCATCCGCGTCCGAAGAAATGGCCTCGACGTCGGAAGAACTCGCGAGTCAGGCGGAACAGCTTCAGGCGACGGTCGAGTTTTTCAAGGTGGACGGAAACGGAAACGGCGGCAGCCGGTTGATCACGAAAAGCGTGAAGCAGGGCACCGGAATCAAGCAAAAAGACGCCCATATTCATATCGCCCATCTGGGAAAAGGCAAACAGAAAACGAAGACGGGCGGCAAGGAAGAGACGGGCATCACCGTCATTGACAGGGAAAAAGACGAGGGGGTGAATATCGATCTCAAACAAAAGGGAAAAAAGGACTCACTCGATACCGATTTCGAAGAGTTTTAAGGGATATCAATAGCGATTACCATACGGGCCGCTCCTGAAGCTATCCGGGCGGCCTTTTTTTATCGCCACTTTTTTTTTGTTTTGCTTTTTTTTTTGTCCGATTTTCACTATATTAGCGTTATCAAGCATAGACACGGGAGATTTCGAATATGGATATACTATCGGTCAATAAAGACGTGATTGTCGATAACAGGGGAAAAGAGGTACGGCTTCGCGGTTATTGTATCGGCGGGTGGATGAATATGGAAAACTTCATCAACGGGTATCCGGGCGCCGAGTGCGACCTGCGCAGGATAATGGGGGACATCATCGGGCCCTCGAAAGCGGCTTTCTTTTTTGAACGCCTTCTCCATCACTTTTTCAGGGAAGAGGATATCATGTTCATCAAGGAATGCGGCTTCAATACGGTCCGGCTTCCCGTCAATTACCGTCATTTTGAAACGGACATCGAGCCTTTTGTTTATAACGACGCCGGATTCGGCCTTCTCGATACCGCACTCGGATGGTGCGAAAAACACGGGGTATATGCGATCATCGATCTTCACGCGGTCCAGGGGTGGCAAAACTCCGACTGGCACTGCGACAATTCAAGCCGCCATTCCTTTTTCTGGACGCACGCGCACTTTCAGGACCGGTTCGCCGCGCTGTGGGAGGAATTCGCGCGGCGGTACAAAGGCAAAGGAGTCGTCGCGGGCTATAATATCATGAACGAACCCCAGACGGGCGCGCCCGGAGGGCGGTTCGGGATTCCCTACACATCCGATTTTCCCCTCATCAACGGCCTTTACAAAAAAGCCGTGACCGCGATACGGCGGATCGATCCGCACCATATCATTTTTTTGGAAGGCGACCGCTTTTCACGGCTTTTCAAGGGTTTCGATCCTCCTTTTGCCGAAAACCTCGTTTATTCGAGTCACAATTACAATGACGCCGGTTTCGGGCCGGGGCCGTATCCGGGCGAAATCTGCGGGAAAAAATGGGACAGGGAAAAAGAGGTGGAAATGTTTCACAAGGAAGAGGGAACACAATTCTGCATGCAGCACAACGTCCCCCTCTGGGTCGGAGAGTTCGGTTCCGTGTACAATGGGAAGGAGGAAGAAATCCCCGACCGGCTTCGCGCGATGGAGGATCAGATCGGCGTATTCGAAGAATACGGCGCTCACTGGACCGCATGGACATACAAGGACGTGGGAACCATGGGCCTTTTAACCCTCGACCCGGAATCCTCATATATGAGGAGGATCGAAAGCATCCTGCGGGCTAAACGTGAACTGACAACGGATTTCTGGATGCGCTGGATTCCGCCGGGAAAAGCGCGCAGGGCACTCGATGAAGTCGCGGATATCGGGGCGGATGTGCTCGATATTCCGGAAACACAACGCCGGGAGTTCAGGGGATTTCTGGCACAGGCGGCGCTTTCAGGGTACATGAGCGGGCGTATGCAGTTTGTTTACGCCGGGATGTTCAAAAACCTCTCCGAAACGGAAATCGACCGGGTGCTTTCATCATTCGATATCGAATCCTGCCGGAAGAACGAACCCCTTCTTGGCATCATGAAAAAATTTTGCCATGGCGGCTGAGCGTAAAACATCGCCCCTTGTTTCCGTCATAATCCCGACGTTCAACCGCCTCGCTTTTCTCGAGGAAGCCGTAAAATCCGTCGAGAACCAGACCTCGCGTGACTGGGAACTTATCATTGTCGACGACGGCTCCAATGACGGAACAATCGAATACGCGAGGGCAACCGGTCATACATTGATTTCCCGGCGCCATTCGGGGCGGCCCGGTCTTCTCAGGAACATCGGGATTCGCGCTGCAAAGGGCGCCTATGTCGCGTTTCTCGACTCGGATGATCTGTGGAAACCGGAAAAATGCGGAAAACAGCTTTCATTTTTTTCATCACACCCCCACAGCGTGATCTGTCATACCCGTGAAATCTGGCTCAGAAACGGGAACATCATTTCCCAGAAAGGCCAGACACACAAACGGAGCGGCCGCATTTTCGGAGACGCGCTGAAAAAATGTATTATCGGGCCTTCGACGGTGATGATAAACCGCGAGGCCCTTATCCGTGAGGGGATGTTTCATGAGGATATCGAAATCGCAGAGGATTACGAACTCTGGTTGAGAATAACCACTCATCATGAAGTCGGATATATCGACGAACCGCTTGTGATCAAACGGGGAGGACATCCGGATCAGCTTTCGGAAAAATACGGTCACATTGAATATTTCAGGATCCGCGCTCTCCGGATTTTCCTGGATACAGCGCGGATTTCGGACGAACAACGCCGCCTCGCGGAAAAAGAACTCTCAAGAAAATGCAGGATTTATGCCCGGGGGTGTCGAAAAAGGGGGAAACACGATGAATATGAATATTACATCGGTCTTGCCGGTACTATTGAAAATAAAAAAAGACTCCCATCCTGACGTTTCCGTCCGCCCATTCCCCTCATATTCGGCAACGCATACAATGACAAGATACATATCATAACAATAAGCAAGTATTTCTTGTATTTTTGCAGTGGACGTATTACTATTGATAGTGGAGAGCTTTATGAGATCGCGAAGTATCCGATATCAGCCGGTTGAGAAAGATTGCATTAATGGCTTTTGACCTTGCGCAGATAAAACAGGCGATTGAAAAATCAATACCCCTCGCCTTTACGACACACACCCTCACTCATGATACGTGTGAAAAACTCGAGGTTATCCTGGAACTTTTTTTAAAGGAACTCGGCGAGGAAAAAATAAAAAACCAGCTTTCCTATTGCATGAGAGAGCTTACCGAAAACGGAAGAAAAGCCAATCTGAAAAGGCTGTATTTCAATGAGACAGGGTTAAATATCAATAATTACAAAGATTACCGGAAGGGTATGGAAAATTTCAAGGATCAGGTCTTTGGTAATCTCGATTCCTATTTTCAGAAACTCAAGGACTTAAACCTTTATACAAAAGTCATTTTCCACGCGAATACGAGTTTTTTCACCCTCTCGGTGAAAAACAATGTTCCGATTATGGGATACGAACTCAAACGAATCGAGGAGCGGATCATTCATTCCAGGTCGTTCAAGACCATGGAAGATGCATTCAAATCCGTTATCGATTCGACGGAGGGTGCGGGACTCGGTATCGTCATCCTCATTCTTATGCTTCGTAAAATCGGTCTGTCGGAAGATTCCTTTTCCATTCAGAAGGACGGGGAGGATACGATCGCGAAAATCGTCATTCCCAGGTCGGATATTATTCTCGACAACCTCGATCCCCTTGTCAAAAAAATGGTCGATGAAATCAAGGTGTTACCGCAATTCCCCGAACATATCACCTCACTCCAGCGTCTCCTTTCCAATCCGGATTCCTCTTTTTCCGAGATCGCGCGCGTCGTAAAAACGGATCCCGCGCTTACCGGTGATCTGCTTAAAGTCGTCAATTCCGCGCAGTATATGCTCCGGAACAAGGTGACGGATGTCGAGGAAGCGTTGAAAATGATCGGGTTCAGGGGAATGCGGAACCTGCTGTATTCGTACGGGTCGCAGAATCTGTTGTCCGAAAAATACGGCATCATGAAAGAACTCTGGGAGCATTCGTATAAGGCCGCTTTTTACGGTTACCACCTCGCAAAGAATTTCAATTTCAGGAAAATTCTGGATGATGTATATGTCAGTGCCCTGCTTCATGATCTGGGAAAGGTCGTGGTCGAGTTTCTTCATCCGGATCTGCTCGAAAGCATCAAGAATTTTTCGACCGAACGCGGAATGTCCGCGGAAATCTTTGAAAAGTTCACCATCGGCCTTCATCATGCGGAAATCGGGGCCCGTATCGCGGAACACTGGCATTTCCCGGACCAGCTCATAGCCGCGATACGCTATCATCATGAACCGGATCAATGCGACGATAGTGTCATGGAACTGGTCTCGACTGTTTATCTTGCCAATTCACTCTGCGATATCGAACGGGCCCAGCTTACGTTTGAACAGATGGAACCGGCAGTCCTGACGTTTTTCAACCTCTCCACTCGTGAATCGATCAATTTTCTCCATGAACGGCTCAAGACGGCATTTCAGCAGGACAAGGAAAAAACTTCAGGGTGAGTGTATGCCATAGAGAAAATCATCAAAGACATGCGGCCCGATATTATCTTAACGTTCTTCGAAGACCTTTGAGAAAATTATCTTCAAAGCGGATAGATTGAAGGGTTTTGGAACGACACCGCAAAATCCGTAATCGGTATAATGCGAAAGTACCGGATCGTTCGAGTAGCCGCTCGAAACCAGCACTTTCGCCTCAGGATCGTATTCGAGAATGTGTTTTACCGCCTCTTTCCCCTGCATTCCGCCGCGTATGGTAAGATCCATTATCACCATACGATACGGATCGTCTTCCTCCTTTGCCCGCCTGTACATGTCGATCGCTTCCTTTCCCTCACGGACGGCATCTGCGGAGTATCCCATTTTGAATAACAGCTTTACCATGACTTTCCGCACATCCTCGTCATCATCCATTACCAGTACCCGTCCTCCCGAGAGGGGAAATGTTTCCTCATACACATCGTTTTCCCGGGCTTCCGTTTCCTGGGCCGGAAGATAAAATTCGAAAACGGATCCTTTTCCCGGTTCGGAATCGACGCTGATGAATCCCCCGTGTTTTTTCACGATCGAGTATGCGCTGGTAAGCCCGAGACCGCTTCCGTACTCTTTCGTGGTAAAATAGGGATCGAAAATTCTGTCAAGGTTTTTTTTCTCGATACCGCACCCGGAGTCTTCGATCCTCACTTTGATATACTTTCCGGGCCGGAGAAATATTTCATAGGCATTATGAGCGGCAGGCATGTTCTTGATCGACTTGTTTTCAGCCGTGATCGTTATGTCACCCCCCTCCCGCATGGCTTCCTTGGCATTGTAAATAATATTGTTCAATACCTGGTACATCTGACCCTTGTCGATTTCAACCGTCCAGAGATCATCGGGGAGGTCGAAGGTACATCCGATATTCGAACCACTCAAACAGAAATACGCCGATTCCTGAATGAGATCGACGATCGAAGAGTTTTCCTTTACCGGTGCGCCTCCCTTGGAAAACGTGAGAAGCTGATTGGTCAAACGGCTGGCACGAAAGACGGCTTTTTCCGCGCTTTTAAGCAGATCCTTGATTTCACCTTCTTCATTCAATAACGTATTCGCGATGGAAATATTGGTAATCACACCCGTTAATATATTGTTGAAATCATGGGCAATACCACCGGCCAGGAGTCCGAGTGATTCGATGTTCCGTGATCTGAATATCTCTTTTTCCAGCATCTTTTTTTCGCGGATATCCCTGAACACGAAGACACTTCCCTTAATTTTTCCCTCCTTGTCGACAACCGGCGCGCCGTTCCCCGAGATCGTTATTTTGGAACCGTCACGGGAAAGGAGTATCTTGTCTTCGAGGAAATCGATGTTTTTGCCGAATCGCAAGATGTCATTGATAAACTCACCATTGTATTCGAGTGTCCTGTCCTTGATTATCGTAAATATGGTATTGAAATCCTTCCCTAACGCGTCCTTCTGATTCCAACCCGTGAGTTTTTCGGCAACCCGGTTGATTAAAATCACCTTCCCCTCGATATCGGTGGTAATGACCCCTTCATTTATCGAGCGAAGGGTGACTTCAAAAAGTTCTTTTTCTTTTTCAAGGGCTTCTTCAGCTTCTTTTCTCCTTGTCAAATCCCGTATAACGGCAAGAAACGCCCGCGGATTTCCGTCCGGATCGATAATGGCCGACGCGCAAAGTTCCGCGGGATACGGGGTACCGTCGTGTTTGAGAAGGGTATACTCGACAAAAACCACTTCCCCTTCTTCCAATGTTCTTTTTGCATTCCCGACAGCGATCTCGCGGTCTTGCGGTGCAATAAACTCGATCGCGTTAATACCGATCAACATATCTTCATCTTCGATGCCGTTTATCTCGAGGGTCGCCTTGTTTACCATCGTGATGTTGAAATTCAAATCCGTAATGATAATGGGATCGGGACAGGTGATAATAAGCGTTCTGTAGAGTTCTTCATTCTCTCGAAGGGCCCTTTCAATCATTTCCCGGTGGCTTATATCCTTTTTGAGTACCTCGTTAATGCGTTTCAGTTCATGGTCGCCTTCCCTGACCTTCTGTTCGAGTTCGAGATTCGCTTCCCTCAAATCATTTTCTGCATGAATCTGGCATGTTTTAATACCCGCCAGTATCACAATCTCCCTGAGTACAAGGATAAGCGGTTCCGCCGGATGCTGTTCCGGATTATCGAAACAGAAAGCGAAAAAACCCGATACAGTTCCTCCACACGGGAACGGGAAAAATATAAACGATTCAACACCCCTCTCTTTTAATAATCCTGCTACCGATTTTCCGGGGCGGCCAACGTCCGTGTGACGACTGCGGATAATATACTCCTTGCGGTGAAACTCACGCATGAGAAGATCACTGGAAACGACAAGCCCTCCCATCGAGGGAGCCCCGGTTTCTTCCGAGTGGATGGTACAGACGGCGTTGCCCTTTTCATCGAGGGTAAAATACCCCGATGAGGTAATTCCCGGCAGCTTCGTCGTTTTACCGAGAATTATCGTTATGAGTTCATTATCATGAGCGACTTTTCCGGCGGTCTCATGTAAAATTTCAATTCTCACCTCATCGATTTTTTTGTGTTCCGCACACCTTTTCTCGATGTTCATGATTTTGTCGATCATCGAGTTTACGCCGTTATAAACATCCGTGAAACCGCCGTTATCGATTTTTGATATGTCGATTTTTCCGATACCTTCGCCGTTTACCGCTTTTTTCAGGACACGGGAGATGAGATACAAATTCTTTTCGATATTCTTTTTATATTCTTCAAAACCGGTTCCGGTCATATGTTTTTTCTCCATTTTCCATTTTATTCGATTTTTTATTTTTTGTCACATGGTTTTTATTGATTTAAACCTAAATTAAAACAAAAGAAGATAACGTTTAAATAAAACCACAAAAACTCAATATTTTATCATTATATTTTTCATTTTTTCTATATTTTTGTTTGCATTTTTCTTGACAGAAATTATATTTGTGATAATATGATTGTTGACAGACTATTATATATACTTATCCTAACATGAATCGTGTCATGAGGGATGAGATAGTATATCATATTAAAAGAATACGGTATAAGGGATGGACGGGGGTATCTTCCGTTATAACAAAACTGGATAAAAAATCATTATCACTTTAAAACGTTATAAAAAAAGGAAATGCGTTTATGTATGACAGGTGCGAAACGAGTAACATGATCCTCCGTTCGACAGAAATAAGGTTTTAAAATGGATGATAGTGTTATTTATAATAATCGTAATATAATCGACGCGTTATATAATGTGCATACCCCCAATCTCACCAGGGGCGATTATCCGCCCCTACCCACCATTAAAAACGTTCATTATAAAATAAACGTCATAAGGCACAAAGGCACACTCAATGCTTCTTCCTGCGCACTCAATTATCTATTCGACTCTCAACAAAACAAGGCCTTACAGGTTCGATGCAACCCAATAATTGCCCCCTGTGAACCGGATTTTTACCGCCACCGCCCTCCACGGGTGTCCGGAACGCAGTTTTTTGCATCAACCTCAAGCAAACGAGTGTGCCGTGCCGTGGTGGGGTGACACCCTAAGGAGTGAAGGGTATACGATATATAGCCCCTTATAGTTTTGTTTTAAATAATCATCGAGGCCGTTTGTGAGAGAACCGCATTAAACGGTATAGGTTCCGGCAGCGACGTCTCCGCCTTTCCCCGTCCAATCGGTATGAAAAAAATCCTCCGGTTTTCTGTCGATCCTTCGATAGGTATGCGCCCCGAAATAATCACGTAATGCCTGGATCAGATTCGCGGGAAGACGATCGCTTCTGTATCCGTCATAAAAAGCGAGGGCAGAGGAAAGGGCGGGGACTGGTATACCGGCCTCGACCGCTGCCGCAATTACCCTGCGCCAGGAGGCCTGCGAATCATCGATGATCAGCCTAAAATAATCGGCACAGAGAATATTCTCCATATCAGGTTGTTTTTCGAACGCGTCCTTTATCCTTTGCAGAAAAACACTCCGGATAATACATCCTTCCCGCCACAGAAGGGCAATACCGCCGTAATCGAGATCCCAATGGAATTCTTTCGATGCCTCCCGCATCAGCATAAACCCCTGTGCATACGAGACGATCTTCGAGGCAAGAAGGGCGCGCCTGAGATCGTCAACGAATCCCTTCCGGTCGATCTCCGGTATATGGCGAGGCCCCTTGAGAATACCGGACGCCGCTACGCGTTCTTCCTTCATTGCGGACAGACAGCGCGCGAATACCGCTTCTCCCATCATGGTCGCCGGGGCGCCGAAGTCCAGGGCGGAGGCGACGGACCATTTGCCTGTTCCCTTTTGGCCTGCCGCGTCGAGTATTTTTTCCAAAAGCGGTTTTCCGTCATCATCCTTCCGCTCCATGATCGCCGCGGTGATTTCAATAAGGTAGCTGCTCAAATCGCCCCTGTTCCATTCTGCAAACACCACCTGCATTTCTTCGTGCGTCAGTCCGGCGACTGTTAAAAGCAGGTGGTAACACTCGCAAATTATCTGCATATCGGCGTATTCGATCCCGTTGTGCACCATTTTGACATAATGGCCCGCCCCGTCGCTTCCGACCCAATCACAACAAGGTTCGCCTTTATCCGTTTTTGCGCTGATCGCCTGTAAAATGTCTTTGGCAAGCGGCCAGGCATCCGGATTCCCGCCGGGCATGATCGACGGGCCGTGACGGGCGCCCTCTTCCCCGCCGGAGATACCTGTTCCGATGTAAAGCAATCCCTTATCGTTGAGGTCCGCGGTACGCCTGATCGTATCCCTGAAGTTGGAGTTTCCGCCGTCTATGATCAGATCTCCCTTTTCCAGATGGGGGATAAGGGATTCGATAAACGTATCGACTACCTCGCCGGCTTTTACCATGAGGACGATCTTTCTCGGGACCGAAAGCAGGCCGATAAACTCCTCCAGACTGCGGGTCCCATACACCGTGGTTCGCCCTTTCGCGGCATTGTTCAAAAAATCATCGGTCTTCGACACGGTACGGTTGAACACGGCAACCGAATATCCGTGGTCGTTCATATTGAGGACAAGATTCTGGCCCATGACGGCAAGCCCGATAAGGCCGATATCCGCTTTCTTTATCATTCTATGGTTCTCCTTTTCACTCCGCACATCACGCGCGGTATTTCCATAATCCCAATCCGGGATTATCGATATAGTAAATTGTCTCCCCGTTATTCAGCCTGTTGAATGCGGGGCACAGTCTTTCAGGATCATAACCACGAATCATGGATTCGTAGGCGGCATATGAATACCCCACACGTTCCACCTCTCTTTTTGAAAGTTTCCCCGCACAAAGCGTGACGGTGAACCTGCCTTCTGTCGACCCATGAATGAGGTGTGCCGCGACACCGAGATTGGAGGCAAGAGGTTCCTCTTCCCCGACCAGGCGTTGTATGGTTTCACTTCCCCGATAACCGTAGCGGCGTATCAACGCGTCGGTGATACTGTTTTCGCCGAAAGACTCGATACCGGGCGCCAGTATTATTATCCCGGCGCCGGCTGCACATGCGGTCCGTGTCCGGTAGACGGCCTTGTTACCTAGCCATGTACTCCGGTATTCCCTGGGATCGAGGTATACGACTATTTTCGATAGCGGTCGTTGAACGTGAATGATATTTACCTGATGTGAAAGCGCAGCCGCAGCGGTAAAACACTCCCGGTCGTCCCCGATATAGATCCCCCTCACTTTGTTGTTTCCTTGACCGTCTCCGCTTATCACCGTGAGTATATAGATAATCGGTATATCGGACAAAAAGCGGGAACCCGCCTCATCGAGAATCTTCCTCACCGGATTTTCCGGTGTGCCCATGATTTTTTCGATACCATACAGTGCGGCGATGTAATGACTTCTGTCGATACCCTTCTTGCCCCCCGTCCCGATAAGGATGTTTTTCGTGTAATTGGCCATGCCTGCCACCTCATGGGGGACCACCTGACCGATCGAAAAAATACAATCGTATCCCCCGTTTATAATAAGCCGGTTGATTTCACACGGCCAGCTCATCGCCGTCATTCCGCCGGTTATCGATGAGACCTCCTCCGATGAGATCACACCGAGGGTAATCGTATCCTTGATCCAGTCGTGAACCTTGAAAAGGCTTGAGGGAATATCACCGAACATCTGCTTCAGTTGGTCTTCCGTCATGGGGGCGTGGGTACCTGTTGCGGGAAGAATGGCCTTCAGGCGGTGCTTCAGGCGCTTCCATATAAATTCCGTGATAAATCCGGCACGGGAATGAAGCCTTGTTATATCGGGAGGAATGACAAGGACCTTCTCCCTGCCGCCTATTTTTTCAAGCGCTTTATCGAGTTCCTCAATCACCTCGGCATCGGTAAGGGATTCGTTTATCGATCCCCTGTTGGCGTACAGCATCCGTCCTCCATCACCAGTTGGGCTCATCGGGCAGGGA
This sequence comes from Spirochaetales bacterium, assembly GCA_016930085.1. NCBI lineage: Bacteria > Pseudomonadati > Spirochaetota > Spirochaetia > Spirochaetales > Spirochaetales bacterium. The sequence continues at coordinate 30,497 of JAFGHO010000099.1, read as the reverse complement.
GGTCTCAAATTCCCGTATGAGTCCCTGTTCGTAATCACCCGCGTAGCTTTCACCGAAAAACCGGCTCGCCGCTTCTTTATGAAAACGCTGCCACGATGCTTCTTCCCTTCCGGGAATAACAGGATAAAAAAGGGCATTGTTTTCTCTCGCTGCTTTCATATCTCCCGGCGCATCCCCGATCATGAGAAGATGGTTTGAGGGGTACCGCCTTTTTGTCGCAAGACGCAGTTGCTGTCCTTTATTTCCCATTTCCTGTCCCCCAATGAGACGGACGAACGACGCGATCCGGTGCTCTTCCCATTCACGCCGTAAAGCCTCAACCGGTGTCGATGAGACAACGATACAATCGGCGCGCAGGCTCAAGGTTGTGAGGCTTTCGCGGACAAGCGGGAAAGGGGGAACGTTCCTGACCATTTTCCTGATTGTTTCATTCACCTCCTTCGACCATTCAAGGGCTTTTTCGAGATCCCGGTCGCCGGTTCGTGTCACAGCGATCCTGAGTGAGGGATTGCCGAGACGCTGCTCCTCTTTTACCCAGGCCCTCAATCCATTCATGACGGGAACATTCACTCCCCTTCCCTTCACCTCCTTAAGTCCGGAAAGAAGATCGAGTGAGTGAAGCAGGGCGATAAACCTGTTTTCGCCCCTTGTCCTTGAATAAAGATTGACGAACTCCCATACCGCACGGGCGTATTTCGATATCGCCTGCAGCTCGAAATGGCGGATAAAGGCGGGACAAAAACATTCCTTATGTTTTATTTCCATGGTATCGAACACACATCCGTCCGAGTCGATACCGACAAAAAAGTCTTTTTCCGGCATCATTTCCGCAAGATGATCCGCCATAACCGCATTCCTTTCACACACCTTTGATGATTACGATTGTTATCAAATATACGTAAAAAGGTCAACGAGAGATGCCGGGAAACCTGCAGAAGCCCCGTGCCATCCGAATTTCATCATTGACAGGGCCGGTGAATCCCGATAGGGTTATACCGATGGGAAACCACCGATGTTGCGGCCCTCTTTCAAGCGGCCGGAATATGAAAGGAAGATGGGTATGTCGTTCTGTGATGAACTTTTTTCCTTAAAGACCGATATCGCGGTTATTACCGGCGCCGGCGGTGCCATCCCGTTTCGGATGGCGGAAACGCTTCTTTTGGCGGGCGCCCGGGTTTCACTCTGGGGACGGGGGGTTCATACCCGGATGGACGATGTCGTTTCCGGACTCAGAGACAGAATACAAGAAAGCGAATCCGTCCATGGGCTGACCGTGGACACGGGGGATGAAGATGCGGTGAAAAAAGCTCTGGAACGGACGGAAAAGGAGTTCGGCCGGCCCACGATCCTGGTTAACGGCGTCGGCGGCGTCGGCGGCCTTAATCCTTTCCTGCAGACAAACATGGACAATTTCAAAAATGTACTCCATAATAATCTTCTTGCCGGCTGTATCGTCCCCATAAAGGTGTGTGCCGCATTATGGATGGCGCATCATATTAAAGGTTCCATCATCAATATCGCCTCAATGGCATCATACAGACCCCTCCCCGGCGTCTGGGCGTACGATGCGGCAAAAGCGGGGGTCATCGCCATGACCAGGGCACTTGCCGCCGATTTCGCGCCGTACGGGATCAGGGTAAACGCGATCGCTCCGGGATTCTTTTTGGGAAAGCAAAACAGACACGTTTTGATTGAAGATGAAAAAAAGGGCGAATATACCGAACGCGGCAAGTCAATTATCGGGAGAACACCGTTCGGGCGGTTTGGAACCGTCGAAGAATTATCGGGAGTCACCCTCCTCCTCGCGAGCAACAGGGCATCTGGATTCATGACCGGTACATGTATTCCCGTTGACGGCGGTTTTCTCACCCACAGTATCTGATACCCGTCGGCACGTTTTCCGTTCGGCTTGACATATTATTCTTGACAGAAAGCCGGCTGAACGGTATAATCAAAACGTTTTTAATTAAATAATTTCTTTATTTTCTATGAGGAGGAAATATGGGCGAATATGTCACCACAAACAGACAGAATTTCAAGGTCGAAATTGACGGAATCGATTACGGCAACTTCATTTCCGTGACGGGACTCGGTGCGACAGCTGAGGTCAGTGACGATATGGGCGGCATCGACAGAAATTCCAGAAAAATTCCCGGAAAGGTGAAATACGAAATTCTCACACTTACACGGAACGCCGATCCCCGCGATAAAACATTACGAACATGGTGGGAGACAATCGAAAAAGGTACCCCCGAACGAAAAGCGGTATCGATCGTCTTCTACGATCGAAACGGAACGGATGAAGTCGCCAGAAGAAATCTTTTCGAATGTGTTCCGTGCGGTTGGGACCTCTCCGATCTTGACAGTATGGACGGCAGCCCGATAACAGAGAGTATTTCTTTAGTGTACGAAGACGCCAAATGGGATTAATCCCGTTCGTCGTTATCAGCGTCTTCAGTTGACATAATTCCTTACTCTTTGTACACGATCAGTCTTTATCTATGTATGACGGCGTCTGAACCGTATATATCGGCTTATAAAAACGAACGGCACGTCTTTTTCGTAAAACCGGGAAGAGAGGAAAAGTAGCGTTATAAACGTAAGCTTTAATGATTAATATGGCTAACTACAATAGTCCTGGGATTTATATTGAAGATGCACCAAAACGTATTGTCCCGATAAAGATTTCCAATAAATGTGTGACCGGGTTTATCGGGATCGCGGAAAAAGGCCCGCTTAACAAGGGTACAAGGATTAAGGATTTTTCACAATTTCTCAACATCTTCGGCGGGTTCATCAATTACGGATATCTCGCCTATGCGGTATACGGCTTTTTCAATTCCGGCGGAGAAGAATGCATCGTCGTAAGAATCGCACATACCCCAAAGAAAAAAGACTCGGAAACGGACGATACATTCGCGACAAAGGCCTTTTACGAACTTGAAAATCAGGACGGAAAAACCGGCTACATCATCCGCGCGAACTCGGAAGGAATTTGGGGGAACGGCCTGTCGATTAAATTATGGCACACCGCGTACGCAACGACACGATGTGAATCTGTCAATAAAGAAAAGAATTGCATCATCGTCGCTTCGACACAGGACATCGAACGAGACGATTATCTTTGCCTCAGGGGGCAGAAACACTTCGAATACGTAAAAGTAAAATCGATTGAAAAAAATCGTATTTATCTCACATCGGGATTAAAGAAAAAAATCGATCCTGAAAAGGAAAAAGCGTTTTGCGAAAAACTCCTCCTCAACATCGTCGTCATGGACGGGAAAAAAGGGGAAGAATACCTGTATGTATCACCGAAAAAAACCGACAATCATTACTTTGTCGATCGAATCAATGCCGCCTCTCATCTTATCACGATCGAAGAAAAAGAAACGGGTCTTCCCGGTGAACTTTTTTATGTCAATCTGAAACACGGGAAAAACGGGATGTTGAACCTGACTCCCGCGGATTTTATCGGATATTTCAATGGATTAAATGACAACGCGGGCATCGGCGTTTTCAAATCATGCGCCGACATCTCGCTGATCGCATCGCCCGATGTGCTTTTATTTCAGGAATTGATCGAGAAGGATCGGGAGAAGGCGATCGAAAATATCTTTATCGTTCAGAAAGCGATCATCGACCATTGTGAAGCGATCGGGAACAGATTCGCCGTTTTGGATACACCGATTTTCGACAATGCCGCCGGCCTCATCGACTGGAGAGCCAGGTTTGACAGCAAATGCGCGGCCATGTACTGCCCGCGCATCGAAATCATCAACCCCGAAGACGTAACCAAACTATCCACGCTCGTCGTTCCTCCTTCAGGACACACGGCCGGAGTATACGCATACGGGGACAGGACCGAAGGCGTTTTCAGCACTCCCGCCAACAAATATATACGCGGGGCGGTCGGGCTCGAACAGATTATCGAAAAAGAAGTTTACGACGTCCTCTATCCGAAAGGGATAAACTGCTTCAAGTATATAGCCGGCAGCGGCGTCAAGATATGGGGGGCGCGAACCCTCTCGAGCGAGAAAGACTGGCGGTATATCAATGTACGGCGGACGTTCAGTACCATACGAGACGCGGTAAGAAAGGGAACGGGCTGGGCCGTTTTTGAACCGAATAACAGCTTATTGAGAAAAAGGCTCGTACGCCATGTCTACGCATTCCTTCTCGACCTATGGCGGCAGGGGTACATGAAAGGCAAGATTCCCGAAGAAGGGTTTTATATTCGATGCGACGACGAACTCAATCCTCCTGAAGAAGTCGATGCGGGAAGAATCAATATCGAAGTCGGGCTCTCGATCGCGCGGCCCGCCGAGTTTCTTGTTTTGAAGTTAACGGCCAACACCGAAGACAGTATCGTGACGCTTCAACAGGAATAGTTTATTCGGGGTAGGAATAAAAATGCCGTCCAAAATGACATGACGGCAGTATACCATTAAGAGGAGGTATCAATATGGGAGAAGAGCGAAACGATGTCAATCAAGCGGCATATTTCGCCATCGAAATCGAGGGAATACAATCGGCCAAATTCTATCGGTGTGAAGGCCTGGAAGCCGAAACATACGTGCATGAGGTCGAAGAGGGCGGACTCAATACGAACACCCATAAGTTTTTCGGCCGTACACGATACCCGAACATCGTTCTGGAACACGGTGTTACCGACAACAATGAATTATTCGAATGGTATACGAACACGGTTTTAAGCGATAAAGCGGTGGAACGGAAAAACGGTTCCATCATTCTTTATAAAACAGACGGGAAAAAAGAGATAAAACGATGGAATTTTTACCGGGCATTCCCGTGCAGATGGGTCGGGCCGAAACTCGGTGTGAATATACAGGGAGCGGCAATCGAACGAATCGAGATCGCCCATGAAGGAATCGAGGTCGACAACACATAATCGCACTGACGGCCTTTATATGATGAAAAACGTTTGAAAGAAGGGAGAGAAACAATGGCCCTGGAAAAGGCGGTAATAAAGAATCTTGATACGGATAAGGAAATAGAAGTACTTTTCAATCCGAAAGAATACATCATCGAAAAGAAAACACCATGGCGGGAAGAGGAAATACACGGTCTGGATTCACCCGCGGTACAGTTTACGATGGGAGAAAGAAAACGACTCAGCATGGAACTTTTTCTCGATACCTCGGACGAAAAAACCGATGTCCGGCAATACACCGATCAAATCGAAGAGTTGATGTACGTGAACGCCGACGAACACAGACCGCCGTTATTGTTGTTTTCATGGGGTAAACTCAAATTCAAATGCGTACTCGAAGATCTCATACAGCGGTTTACCATGTTCATGAACGACGGGACGCCGGTCAGGGCGATTCTCAAGGTGTTGTTCAAGGAGTATTCCACGGCGGCATCGCAAATCAAGAAAAACCCCCGTCATTCGGCGGATCACACAAAACGAATCGTACTACGGGAAGGCGAAACTATCTCTTCCATCGCGGCCCGGGAATACGCCGATCCCCGAAAATGGAGGGAAATAGCGGATGCAAACAATATAGAGGACCCGCTCCATATCAAACCGGGGACCATATTGCGGCTTCCGCCGCTTTATTAAACAAATGAATCCGGAGTGAATCGGTGGGAGACAACGAAACCAAAAACCTTACCCCCTGTTTTATCATTTACATCAACGGGACGCGGCTTTCCGGCGTAAAAGAAGCCAGCGTCAAACATATCGTTATCGATGAAAGAATCGACATGCCTTCAACATTCACCGTCACCTTATCGGACGCCTCACGGCAGTTGGTCGATTCGGAGGACTTTTCCGACGGTTCGGAATTGAAAATTCATCTCGGCTATAAAGACGATGTCGAGGAGATCATCTCCGGCATCATCGTCGGAGTCAATCCGCAATACAGGAAGAACGCCGATGATATCCTTGTCGTCCGGGGGAAAAACGGACTACACAGCCTTTTCAGGGGCAAAAAAACAAGGGCGTTCAACAATGTCACCGATGCCGATATCATCCGCCAGATAGCGGACGAGTGCGGTCTGGGCGCGGAAATCGACGATCTTCCACATAACCATCTTTTTACCATGCAGTATAATCAGACCGATTATGACTATATCATGGCAATGGCCAGAAATTACAACTGCAGAGTGAACGTCTGCGACAAGAAACTCATTTTCAAACGGATGGAAGACTCATCGGGAAAAGACATTATCCTGGAATGGGGCAAAACACTCCTCGAATTCAGCGTTCAGACGGACACCAACTCCATCGTTACGGAAGTGGAAGTCAGGGGATGGGACAACGACAAGGGGGAATCGGTAGTCGGAACGGCCACCGTCGATGACCTCAACAAACCATTTGACGGGGATATCCTTGGAGGAAAACTGGTAAAAGACAATTTCGGTGATGTAAAAATGGTTGTCGTCGCCGACGATATACCGGATCAGAATGAAGCCCGGAATATGGCACTCGATATACTGTCGGGCAATGCCATGAATTACGTTAAAGGGCTGGGAAAATCGGAAGGAAATTACAATATAAAGGCCGGCTCCATGGTCATTCTCAAGGAAGTGGGAACCAGGTTTTCCGGTAAATATTATGTCAACCGCGCCAAACACGTATTTACCCCGGAGACGGGATATCTCACTTACTTTCATATATCGCGAAATACAACATAACGGGCAGAGAGGAACGCTTTACGGGCATGTCGTTTTATACAATACGGGGAGAAGTAATCAATCTCAACCCACTCGACAATCAGTCGTTTTCCGATATCGCCGGACTGCTGGCCGACAAGGAATTTATCGCCGCATCCATGATTCATGATCCGGCACTCAATCTCGGTTTCACGTACCGGAACCTGAAGCGGTCCTGCTGCGAAGAGGGTTTTCAGGAAGAAAACAGATTATATATCATCGATTCGCTCGAAGAAAAAAAACCGATCGGGATCGCGGGACTTCATTCGATCGACTGGCACCAGCGGAGAGCGGAGTTGATTCTCATCATGGACAAGTCCTCGCGTAAACGGAAATTGTCATATGAACCGGTAAAGCTGCTTTCGTATACCGCCGTAAAGGAATGGGGTATGCGGAAACTATGGATAAAACTGTATCCCGACGACACGCAAACAATGACCGTGTTAAAAGGTTTCGGCTTTGAGGCCGAAGGCGAAATGAAGGAATATGCGATCGTCGGGGGGGAGGCATACAGCATCCTGTTGTTCGGCCTTCTTGCAAGGGATTTGCGCATTGTCGAGGCATGACGACGGGTATCTGGTGCGAACGGAATGAAACGGAAACTCAATATCCATGATATCGCCGCTGTCTCCGTCGCGAACGGACCGGGCAGGAGAACGGTCGTCTGGGTTCAGGGATGCGTGTTCGATTGCGAAGGGTGCTTCAACCAGGCCGCCCGTTCGCACCGGCAAAACAGAATCATGACCGTATCCGAGATTATGGAACTGATACCTTACTCCGAAGTGGAGGGCATTACCGTCTCTGGCGGAGAACCCTTTTATCAGGCGGAGGGTGTGTATCGACTCGCGGACCGGGCACGAAAAAACGGACTTGGTATCATGGTATACACGGGTTATACCAAAGCCGAAATTCTCGAATCGGAGGATCCGTACTTCCGGCGTCTGCTTGCCGCAACCGATATTCTCGTGGACGGCAGATATGACCGCCTTAGTCCGCCGACCGCGCGCTGGGCTGGTTCGGGAAATCAGCGGATTCATTTTCTTACTGACCGGTATAAAGCATATGAAGCATCGGTATATATGCCCGATCGTTTTGAAGAGATTCATATCAGTCGCGAAGGACTGGTAACGACCACGGGATTTTAAGCAGATACCATAGCTTCCGGCAAAATTTCCGGGAAGTATGGCAAAATTAAATAAAAGGAGCACGCTATGCCTGTTGCCGACGATAAGGTCACCATAGATAAAAAAATAGAATATCTCATAAGGGCGAGTTATTCCATTATCAATATCGTGTCATACGAAGAGGTCCGGGTCGAAAAGGCGTTAACGGAAATCGCGAAAAACCGCTCCGCGACGAAAAACAAAACCATACAATGTTTTTTCTGGTCCATAACAAAGGGGCTCGAAAGTGCCGGCGGCAACGACAAGCCGGATCTCCGGGATCCCATCAAGATTCTGGATTACATCATGGATACCGATATCGCGGGTATTTTTATTCTTCGGGACTTCCACCCCTACCTTGAAGATCCCGTCGTTATCAGAAAACTGCGTGACTCAAACAGAATATTGAAAAAAAGCTGGAAAAATATCATTCTTCTTTCACCCGTATTCAAAATACCACAGGAACTCGAAAAAGAGGTCGCCGTCATCGACTACGAACTTCCCGGCAAGGAAGAACTCGATCACATCGTGGAGAAGTTCATGCGTTCCGTGGATAACCCGTCACAACTGAATATCCATGAAAACGAAGGGCTAAGAAACAAGGTCCTCGAAGCGGCACTGGGATTGACGGCCGTGGAGGCGGAAAACGTGTTCGCGAAATCCCTCATCCAGACCAAGAATTTCGACATCGATATCATACTCTCGGAGAAAGAGCAGATCATCAGAAAATCGGGAGTTCTCGAATACTACCGCTCCTCCGACGGTATTGAAAGTATCGGCGGACTCGACAACCTGAAAACCTGGCTTAGAAAACGAAGTCTCGCTTTTTCAAAAGAAGCGCGGGAATTCGGACTGCCCCAGCCCAGGGGGATCCTCCTCATCGGTATTCCCGGATGCGGAAAATCGCTGACCGCGAAGGCCATCAGTTCATTATGGAAACTCCCCCTGCTGAAGCTCGATGTGGGAAAGGTGTTTTCGAGTTTCGTGGGAAGCAGCGAAGAAAACGTCCGGCGTGCGATCATGACCGCCGAATCGATCGCACCCTCTATTCTCTGGCTCGACGAAATTGAAAAGGGGTTTTCCGGGATGCAGTCTTCGGGTGTCACCGACGCGGGAACAACCGCGCGTGTGTTCGGTACCTTTCTCACATGGCTTCAGGAGAAAAAGAGTCCGGTATTCGTGGTCGCCACATCGAACAACATCTCGCAGCTTCCCCCCGAATTGTTGCGAAAGGGAAGATTCGACGAGATATTTTATATCGATTTACCGAACACGGATGAAAGGAATGAAATATTCGGCATTCATCTTGAAAAGAGGAAAAGGGATGTATCGAAGTTCGATCTCGAGGCGCTTTCGGGAATGACGAGGAATTACTCGGGTTCCGAAATCGAACAGATTATTATTTCCGCTTTATACGACGCCTTCGACAATGAGGAAGATATCACGGACGCCTATCTGAAGCAGAGTATCGGGGAAATGATCCCCCTCTCCCAGACAATGGAAGAAGAGATAAAGCGTATACGCGAGTGGGCAAAAACACGGGCGCGAAAAGCGAGCCTGCTTGGTCCGGTCGATGAGGAGGAGCAAATAAGAAAACTCGAAATGTGACGGCGGCACTATAATCGGGGTTGTCCCGCCGCCTCGAATTCAAGCAAAAAAACGGAGGAATTATAATGGCAGAACGACATGACATAGACATTACGATCACCAGTACCGGGGAAGTAAGCCTTACCGTCAGCGGCATCGACGGACCGCGGTGCGTCGAATTGACAAAAGATATCGAAAACGACCTCGGCGAAGTGTTGTCAAAGGAAAAAACTTCCGAGTACTTCAACCCGGAAAAGAAGGTCAAAAACAAGATAGAAGAAAACAGATGAGGATGAACCATGGAAACCTATGAAATCGAATTCTCCCTTCCGCTCGGATTCATCGACAACGAGGGCACATTGCAGAGGAAGGGAAAGATGCGGCCGGCGACGGCTCATGACGAAATCGTGATCCAGCGGGATGAACGAAATCTATTCAATAAACGCTACCGCGACCTCCTCGTACTGAGTCAGGTAATCACCCGGCTGGGAGACTATGTCACCGTCACGACGGATATTCTTGAAAATCTGTATGAAGTCGATTTCATCTACCTGCAGATGCTGTACCGGGAATTGAACAGTCCCACGGAAAGGAAGATTGTCACGCGTTGTCCGGCGTGCGGTAATGCGGATGAAATTCGTATGGCGAAGTTGTTCGATGAAATGCATTACTACTACAAGGGAGAAAATCCGGAAGAAGGAGAGACTGTCCAGGATAAAGGCGGCTCGATAAAGGAGAAATAACCCGGCATGGCCATCTACGAAAGACACTCCAGAGAAACGCTACTCTATCGATACAAGGAAACGGGGCTTTTCGCCGGAGACGAGATCGTCAACAATAGTCTCGACAATGTCGACCTGTCGGGCGCGTGTTTCAGGGACGTGCGGATTCTCCATTCATCGTTGAATCACGGACAAATCCCACGTATGACCTCGGAACGTCTGTACGTGGACGGATCCGATTTCAGGGAAATCAATCTTTCTCATTCCCTCCAGCATTCATCCACGTTCCTGCATACATATCTCATGAAAAGCGATTTTTCGCGTTCCAGGCTGTTCGATCTCACCGTATCCGATTGTATCGTCCACGGTATAGATTTTCGAGAGTCCCATCTCGTCAACGCGGTTTTTACCGACTGCGAAATGTTCAAGGCGAAGTTTGAAAACAGCATCGCGGTGAACGTTACTTTCAAAGCCGTTAAGAAGAAAGATCTGGCGGGCCTGAATAAATCCAGATTTATCGACTCCGTTTTTCTGGATTGCGATTTTTCGAATATGAACATGTATGAATCGGATTTTTCCGGTTCGCTTTTTATCGCCTGTGATTTGAGGGGTGCCCTGACGGAAGGGGCGATCGCCGATCGCGGCCGGTTCATCGGGTGCCGGACCGGCACGGGAACAGGTAATGACGGGTATAGACCGGAAAACGCGATGTTTCCCGGTTTATCAAGTTTCATTAATACATTATAATCGGTGTATCGAAAGAACACGTGACAAAGGAGCGGTATGAAAGACACGGATACGGTGAATGATATCTTGTCGGCCATGTCCGGCATGGATACCGAAACACTCAGAGCGACCCTCGCCTATCTTCTGAAAGTATACGTCATTGACAAACAACTTCAATACGAAGGAAATATCGTCGACAACGATACCGCCACCCCCCCCCGGCAAAGACCGATCGCCGATTTTTGGGAGCTGATGACCGAAATGAAACGAAATTACGACCATATCCGGGAATTGAACATGTTTTCGGTTGAAGGGGGCAACGTGTTTATCACACTCGAGCATAAACGCTATCAGCTTACCGAAAATGAGACAACGGAACAAAGCTCGAAGCCGCCGGAGAGAAAACCTCCCGGGAGTGAGGAAAAAAGAAACGCGACCGGCGGGAAAGGAAATGATTATGAAGCGTTTAGAAAACTCGATATGGATGACTGAATGTTTGTAACGGTCGATAAACGCACAGGTGAACTGGAGTTTCGATTACCCGTCAGCCTCGAGCAGTATCGTAATGCGGTGAAAAGGGACATTATGGAGGAATTTGCCTTTGAAGCGATGAATAAAGCGACGCTCGAGCGGATGAACCTCTTCGTACTGAACTGGTTCGAAGAACGAAATATCGAACTGCCCCGGACGGAACAAAACGGGGAGACTGAATAACGGGCAATCGACGGAAAGGGAATACCATGAAAATACGGACAGAGTTCAAATTTGTTCTCCCACGCGGCCATGTGGACAAGGAAGGAAAATACAGAAAGATTCAGGGCGTCATGAGACTCATCAAAGTCAAGGATCTCATTCAGGTCTACCACGACAGCCGCGTCAAGGAAAATGAATCGTATTTTTATATCGTTCTTCTTTCACGGGTGATCACGAAGTTCGACGCCGAAAAGCTGGTCACCTCGAAAACGATCGAGCGGCTTTGTCCCGAGGATTTCGCCTTTCTGGTCGATTTTCTCAACGAGATCAATCACCGGGTGATCAAAATGATCCCCCTGCAATGCAGTGCCTGCAAGAACAGGTATATAGGAGAGTTTTCCTCGCTGGGGGAACAATAGGCCGCCTGTCTGAAGAAATCTACAGGGAGGTGGCCTATATCGCGTATCATTTCAGTTGGTCCAGAAACGAGATAATGTCGATGTGCCACAATGAACGAAGAAAATGGGTTTCGCTTATTGCGGATATGAACAGGCGTATCAATGACACTATGAGAAAAAAATACGAAACTCAGGAAAGGTGACGGCCATGTTACATCATTTTTTGGAATGGAGTAAAGGAGACTTTTTCAGGGATAAATCGGAAGCGATTGAAAAAGCGGTGAGGGATTACGCGGTGCTGAAATCTCAAAGCTCATCCGAAACTGAGATCGAAGCCTCGAGAGACAACGCGGAGGAACTTCTCACCCGTATCATGAAAGAAAACGGTTACGCGGACCCCGATACGGCGTATATATCCGTCGACAGGGAATTTTTTACTTCCGAAGGATTACTTGATGTACAAAAACTCGAAGGCTTCCAAAAGGAGATGATCGCATACTACGGCCTCAGGCAAATTTACTGGACATTCGCGGGGACGAGCGGCCGCTTTACTCACATTACAAAAAGAAAGATGGAAGAAGAGGGCTCTTCAATCGACCGGCTTCTCCCGGCGGAAATCAGGGAAGAACGGCGGAACATGAAAAGCCTGAACGTCTCTCAACGGGATCCGAATACCTATTACGCGTATCTTTACCAGGACTCAACAGTCTCCGGCGACATCATGGCCGAAAAACTTCATATACGTCACGATGTCCTTTCGGACACATCCGGTTTCAACTGGTCCGAGGGGTATTCCCCTGATAATACCGTTGAAAAGAAAAACTGGATCGCGGGCTTTAACGAAAAAGGGATATGGGAAAAAATTCCCGTCTCGCAAACCGCTTCGTTCGTCGACAAAAGTAAACATACCACAAATGCGGCCTCCCTTTTCGGCAAGACGCAGGAGCACGGCGATATCGGTATTTTCAAGGCCGGGAAAAATGCGTATCTCTTTGACAGCCTCTCTTTACTCAAAGACGGTGAAAGGCAGGTCTATTATACGGTCACCGGCGATGTCTATGGCGCAAGATATATCGACCGGGAGAACTCCCTCACCGGGCTTAAAGAAACATTACGCGGCAACAATATCGATTCACTCTCCGGAATCGTGATTCTGGATACCGGGGGCGATTCCGTCGGGTATTACAGATCAGTCCTCAAAGAGTTTATCACGCCGCAGACCGCCTTCTACACGAAGACGGATCCGGAACTCATGAAACGGCTCGATGCCATGCAGAACGAAATAACGGAAAAAAACATAACCGATTCCATTGTCTCCGGTATCTTTACGCTGGAAAAGAAAACCTCCGGCGGGGAAGAGCTTTTTGACGATCTCCTGCCGAGTACGACGGCCCGTACATACACCGCCGCCCTCAATATCTTCGACGAAAAGGAAGACCTCCTCACTTTTCTGGGCCTGGCGCCGGTAAACGAGGTGCTGGAAAACTCATCCGCCGGATACCTGAATACAATCGATATCCCCCCTTCAAAACGAAAGGATTTTTCCAATACGGTGCAGAACATCCTTTTTAATTACAAAACGCTCTTCAAGCATTCTCATGTCGCACAGATCGATGTGCTTCGATGCGCGTACGATGTCATAGTGAAAGGAAATGCCTCGGCACTTAACGGCGGCGAAAAGATCGTGACGGAGATCAGCTTTCATGATCTGGTATCGGACGGCATGAGTACCGATGCGCTGACGCCGATCCCGTCATTCCGAAGAGTATTCAGAAAAAATACCGATTATTACAATCTCTTCGATGAGCAGGAGTTGAACGCCTGGATCGATAAAGAATGCAGGCCGATGACGGGCGATGAGGCGTGCTTGAACATTAAACGTACCGTCATGGCCCAGGACATCGCACCCGGGCTCCGCCCCGCATTTTCGCGCGCCGTTCAAAACGTCTTCGCGCACTACAGGGCTATCGCATCGAGTACCGGAATGAAACCCGAAGAACTGATTCGCGGCATTGCGGCCGTCATAGCCGGCCGTCCCGAAGCATCTAATCTCAAAAACAAACGTGTATTTCTGGAAGCAACGCTTTCATCGGTCATCGCCGAGGCATCCGAGGGCAATCCCCACCGCGTCCGGTATGAAAAATATGATATGTATGGCGGAGGCAATGTCGGTATTTACTGGAAACCCTTTGATAAGGATATCGATCTTTTTAAGGAAGAAGATTTTTCCTGTTTCGTTTCCTCCCCCCTTATCGAAGAAAGCGGCCTTACCAAAGAAAATATAGATGAAATCTCGGATTTCCTCAGGAATACCGCCGTTTCCAGCGAACACCGGCTTCAATTATCGAAGGCGATCATAAACACGATACGGGCATATCCTTACCGGCTCAAACAGGCCGGTATCGGTCTGACCGGTGCGTTCCGAATCATCGAATCCACTATCATGAACAAGGAAGTACATATTTCACCCGAGATGCACTATACCGTCGCCTCGGCGGCCGGATTATGGTCCGGCATCCCGCGCGCGGGGGTGCCGTTTGAAACCCCGTTCGACTACGACGGCCTTTTGAAAAAGGATGTTGCGACCTTTGTCTCGTCTCCCGTGTTCGTGCAAAACGATATTGAAAAAAAGGAAGCCCTTCAAATACGGAATATATTGAAGAAAACGAAATTATCCGGTGAAAAACGGTCGCTTTTTTCCAAGGCGTTTCCCGTCGCCCTCAACACATACGGACGGAATCGTGCCGCTATTGCCGGAACAACCCCTTCCTCCTTCGTCCGTGCGACGGCCGCAATGGTCGAAGGTTCCGATTCCGGTATTTCCTCCGCACTCAAACCTTTTATCGCAGAAGCGGTCATGCAGGCACGTTTTTCACGTTTTTTATCGACCGTTTCTCCCTTTGTCAAAAACCGGTACCTCCGTCTTTTCAAGACACTTTCGCTATCAGTGCCTGCGGCCGATTTACAGGCGCTACCCGCCAATCTATTCGACAGGGAACAATACAATCGTTTTGTACGCTCCCCCATGTTTGCCCGGACCGGCCTCGATACCGGTCAGCTTGATACCCTGCTCAATGCACATAAAAAGGCATACGGGTCCTCGCAATCCCGCTTTTTCCTTTCGATCCCGATCCGGTATCGCAGCGTTCCCGTCGAACAGTTCGAAACATTCGGCATTCGGAAACTACAGCTGCCGGCCTTTTTTCATGACGAAACACGGGAAACCGGCCGTTTCGCACCCATAGGATGGTCAAACAGCACAACCGGTTCCGGCATTACAAGGACGACATTCGCCGAATCATTACATCGGCTTGCCCCGCCATTGAAGAATTTTATATTTTCTTCCTATAACAAGATCAAGCAGCCGCGGGGGCACGAACCGGACCATCCCTCCGTAAAAAAATCCCTCGCTTCAATACCGGGGGAATCTCCGATCTCAGCGAACACCGAACCCATCGTATTCCCCGATGCACCTGCCGGCAGTATTGAAACGGGGATTACCGAATCGGATTCCGCCTATTCGTTGCCGTACAAGAAACTGAAACAACAGATCACGAACCAGGCTTTGACCGGCCCTGCTTCGAATCCACCGCCGGCTCCCCCGGGAACTCCCTATATCGCTGATACCAATGCCAAGGAACGACGGCGGCCGGATAGGCATCCCGGAGATATTTCACAATCGGGCGCCGATAACGAAAAAATGAAAAGAATCGAAGAGCATTACATTTACGACAAGCAGATGCTTACGCGAAGTCCATCGATCTCGCCGTACACTGGCTCCCCTGAAGGCGGAAAACAGGGGGTCGATGAAGGTAATGTGATAAGGAAGGCGTCGGATGATATTATTTCCGAAATCATGAGAGAAATCGATGAGGATTTGAGATGAGAGAAGGACCGGAGGCCATATGGGTGAAAAGATAACACTATCCCTAGAAATCATCAAGCTGACCCTGCTGCTTCAAAAACTCTATACGGAATACGGCCATACGCGTATCGCTTCTCCATCGCTATCCGGAGTGGATGAACTGATCCGCAGCACGGAAAACGACGGGGACCATATCAGCGGACTTGACGCCGTTTTCAGGGACAAGGCCGAACGGGTGCTCGATGCCGATTTTTCATCCGTAAAAATTCATACCGGCTCCTATGCCGACCGCCTCGCGAAGTCCGCCGGGGCCGATGCCGTGACAATCGGGAGTGATATCTATTTTGCCGACGGCAAATACTCTCCGGAAACCGATTCCGGGCTGTTGCTTTTAATCCATGAACTCCAGCATGTCCGCCAATTTCAACGGGGAGACAGGATGGTGTATCTTGAGGACGAAGCGACCCATGAATATGAAGCGGCAAAAGTGGAAGAAATACTTTCCGCATTTCGCTTTCATGATACCGACAACTCCCTCTTCTCGGAAGATCCCGATCTTCACGCCGGCCGTCCCGATGAGGAAGCGGTTACGGACGGATCACAGCCGCGGCGCCTGCATCATATAACGGGAAGCAGCCTCGACGATTTCCGGATGAGGCGCGATAAACCGATCATCGAACTGATCCTCCCGAACGGAAAAAAAGTAAGACTGACCCGAAGGCAGTACGACAAGGTGAAGGAAGAAGTGAAAAAAACGCTGCTCTCAAGGATTGAAGAAGAGAAGCATATGATGACGAGTGAGGATTATGCCGCATTCATGTTGAAAATATTCGGGGGGCCATGAGGGGGGAATAGACCAACAATAATCGAAAGGTTAAAAATATGATCAATGAAACAGAATTGGAAAAGATATATCGAAGCAATATCGATGACTACGGTACAATGTTATTGGACTATTATATTCAACAAACAAAAAATGAAAATACGGTAAAAGGACTATTAACTAAAGCTTTTCTGGAAAATCATGTCGTGACTGGAGGAAGTCTCAATGCCGAAAATGCAAAAAAAATAGCAAAGAGACGTTCAAATCAATTTACGAAAAGCTTCACATCAACGTTAATCAGCTTAAAAATGGCCTTACATATATGCCGCTATTTTATGGGTAAAGGTAACGGACAATTTCTTAAAGACCATATTAGAAAAAAGAAATTTGATAATTATAAAGTTGATATAAAAGGCCAGACGATAATGGTTAAAATAGATAAAAACAAAAAGGAAGCATTATTGCGTCAGGGAAACGGCATTATACTCATAGGAATAAACGAGAGAGGATTTATCAATCACCTTGAAGGGCATCAGTTCAATCAGTTCATAAAAGAAAAATAGCTTTTTTCTTGGCTCGACTCTATCGTGGAAGCAACAAGCTGTAGTGGATTATATGCTTATCATTTCACCGGCTTTAAATAAATACGTCGAATCTTTATCGCTAACGACAATTATATTCTTTAAATATGCCGATGCCCGCTTCATAAATTCCCTGCAATTATAATGGCCGTAATCCGGCTCATCGCACATTTTCCATGTCACACCGATCGAAATGTCGGCGGCCGGCACGATGATATTATCGAGATCGAGCCGGGACACCAACGCCTTCTTTTCCGCGTGCGAAGCGTTCGATTCCGTCATCTTCATATTCATCATCCCGCAGAACCGCATCACCTTCTGCGTCAATTCATCGGATTTTCGATACAATTCATCAAAACTTTTCAATTTCATTTTATTTTGAAGGGCGTTTCTTTCTGCCATATCTCTGTATTCCGAATAACCGCTGATACAGGCTGAGTCCCCGCTGAATGCGATTGCCCTGTGTTCACGGTGTGATTTTTCGGTGAATCGCAATTCTTTTTTCAAGGTTTCATCGATTGACTTGTAATAACCCATAGCGGCGTCCCGGGATTTGGCGGCTTTTTCTTTCAGCGAATTTATCGCGTCCATATGATCATCGAGCTCTCCTATATTCAAATAATCCTTGCTCGAATCGTAGTATTCATCGATATATTTCTCGAATCCCTCCTCACCCATCATTTCGTGAAAAACTAAAAGCCGCTTCATCTGCGGATGATCGTCGAGGACCTCCATACCGTGATCTTCGGTTATTTTCCTGGCCATCGCAACATCCGCCTTTACGGCCCGGCGCGTCGTGAATATATTCTTGCTCCCCTTTCCGTCACGGTATGATTCGTGTCCCATAATAAAAGAGGCGTAGAGGAGATCGTTTTTCCTGGATGCCTTTCCGTATTTACTTGAGATATGGTAGGTGATACGGTCTCCCTCGCGGGTGGTTTTGCCTTCGGCTTCATACGGATCGCAATCGAAGGCGATATCCGCCTTTCCGTCAAGGACATTACGGACCGCCTTTTTTGTCACTTCGTCGCCGTACCGCCACGCGTAAGCAAGCGTATGCCGCAATGTTTTGTTTTTTATTTCCTTTATATATGTTTCTGTTTTTGTGACGGGACGATTCAAAACAGTTGTGTAATCCACGCCGAGTCTGTCGAGCCCGTCGATATAATAATTAATGAGCCTGGTAATCCCTTCCCTGTTTTCCTTCTTTATCTCTTTCTGAAAAGCAAGACGCGCGGACGGATCGTCGAAATTATCGAGCATTTCTTCGAGTTTGAGAACATGGTCGTTGATCATACCGGGTTGATAGACGGCGTTACGAGAATATATCAAAGCGCGTGCGTGTTTTCGAAAAAGGTCAAAGAGTTCTTCGGCATAGGATATAAGTCGATTTTTCGTAATGATTCCGTCAGGAGACCATCTTGGCATACACTATTCTCTCCATCTGCGAACAGGTTTTAATCGGCGAGGCCGATATGCTTTTATACCCGGCCGTCATGACACCCCGCACGCTATAAACGCCTTTATGCCGGTTCTTTCTTTTTCGAGGAGTCCAGGTATTTACAGAAGGGGCACTCTTCGACCCATTCCTTTTTGATCCTTCTTTTACATTGTTTGCACCGGGCGATCGTTCCGATTTCAATCCGGTATCGTTGCGTGAAAAACAATATACCGATAACGGCCAGTGCGACGGCAATGATCACAACAAGAAGAATGACGATAATAACGAGGGTATAGGGGAACGGCGTTTTTTTTGCAAAGAAGTTCTTGTAGAAAGATGCGTCTCCCTCTTTATGCGTTACGGCGATCTTCAACTGGTGGTAATCATCAGCGCCCGTGATTTCATTCACGCTGAACTTGAGAATATAGCCGTTTCTCACCTGTTCGATGATCGTTTTCATGTTATTCGGGATAAGCGATTGCCGTCTGGCGAAGATATATGCGCCTCCCGTGTGATTCGAAAGACTTTCGAGAAGATTGAGATTTTCATTTCCCATGACCCTGAACCCGATTGTATAGACCGGAATATTCAGCTTGTCGATCATCTCGAATACCTGCTCCTGTGTGTACTGACTTCCGTCATCCCTTCCGTTCGACGTGATAATAATGATTTTGCGCTTTTTTGCGACCTCCGGATTTATTTTACGCACGACATTCGCGACCGAATCGTAGAGTTTGGGCGGACTGAAGGTATTTTCAATCTCATCGATGCTGTCGAACAACTTGTCGCTGTAGGTTTCATTCTCGAAAATCTGGACGGCCTCATCGGTGTATGTGTAGAGTGAGATGGTATCCTGTGGATGTTCCTCGATGTCTTCAAGAAGCATCTTTGCGGCCTGCTTCTGAAAATCCATCGGTTCTCCGTACATAACGCCACCGTTGTCAATCAACAGATAAAACGAAACGCCCATATTTTTTGCGTAAACAAACTGCTCGATATTTATTTTCGATTTCATTTCCTTCCCGTCGATAAATGCGGAAAAATTTCCTTCCACGAGCTGCAAAATGGGTTCCTGATCCTTTGTCGTAACGGAAACGAATACTTCCAGGACGGGAAAATTCCTGTCGATTATCTGATCGATATGAACCGCCAGGTTTCCGTCATCCGCGTGAAGCAATGAAGCGATGAACATGCCTGCCGCGACGATAATGAGCCGCATTATGGTCTTTTTCATATTCCCTTTTTTTCCTTCCCTGTAATATGACGTTTTATAGACACTTAAACAACAATTCAAGGTCACTTATTTTTATCATATCGCTGTCCGTAATGGCGTTATCCGTGATTTTCGCCCCGTTCAAATAGGTACCTTCTTCGAGTTCTCCGAGATCTTTTATGGTATATGAACCCCTTTGGGATCTGAGGAGAATACCTTGTTTTTCCTTTTCCTTAATGGGGACGATCAGATCGCAATCCTTCGCACTTCCTATTTTCGTCAAACCTTCATGAATCGTGTACACTTCGTTTTTATATTCACCGCTCATGATAACGAGCCACCCGCAAACAGGAGGTAAACATCTCGGACACACTTTCCATGAAGGATCCATGAGATGGTCTCCTTTTTTACATTTTTTTCCGATTCCAAACATTGTCATGTTTCTTCACCCCTGATAAAGTCGATTGTTTAATATAACAGCTGATATATCCATATTTTTCCGAATGTATCCTTGTTCCCCTGGGACATAATGAACGAACACGGCAGGGAATTTGCGTCGATCATTTCCTCATCGACCTGTATAAAAAAATTTCTCCACCTGTTTTTCTGATCGATACCCTCGATATGCATCTGCAGACCGGTCGAGGAACCGATCGTCACCTCGACATCATAATTCCCATGGAAAATATCCGTCCGGCGGATAAGGATTAATTTTCTTCTTTTTATAAGATTATTAATCGTAAACCCGATCGAACCTCCATGATAGGTGATTTTTTTGTCGATGACCTCTTGTGTGCTTCCGGGATACTTGCTCGCTTCCTTCTGGTTGGTGAGGTTTTCCGCTTCCTTGAAATTCACCTCATGCGCTTTCACAATTTCAGGATCGCCGAAATCGATATAATCCGCCAGTGTGTAGCGTTCGTTTCCAATGATCAGTACGGGCGGGAAATCGGTATTCCATACCTTGATATCCTCCCAATTGATGATGAACTTACTGAACAGCGTTCTCAGGCTTTCTATCGTTCTTTTATGGGATTTCAATATGGCATCCAGCTTTTCGAAACTTCCGTCAAAATCCTTGATTTTATCACCCATTTCATAGATTGTATTTCTGTAATCCGAAAATACCTTTTTTGTCGTAAAAACACCCTTTTTCTCTTCCGCTTTCCTTTCGTAATCATACATTTCCTGCAGGATAAACTTATTCACATCAAAAATCGGAGAAAACAGGTAGATACAGTCACGGAAAGCAATATCGCTTCCCTGGACCAGCATTCGCGCATTGAAGGCGAACGTCTGTAATTCTCTCAATCCCGGCAGATTCACCGCATCATAGGCTGCATTTGCCACCTTGATGGTCTCATCGAGAATACTTGCCAGATAATCCTTCAAATACGGCGACAATCCGCTCTGTGCCGATCTCACCCATGTCACAAAGCGCACATCAATTTCATTGCTTTCCGGTTTCGCGATGTCCTTTGGCATCGCGATCGCCTTGATTTCTTCGTTCCTGTCTTCTTCGAGTCGAATTCTAGCCAGTTCGATACAACTGTCATCCGTAATCCTGTCCGTAATCTCGACGGTCGCCGTTTCAAGTTTCCGCTGGTATCCCTGATATGTCGTATTTTTCGGATCCTGGAAAAAATCCTCAGGAACTTCGTGATAACGTAAAATAATAAAGATTGTGGCAGGCAGATCGTACTTTTTGGGGTCTATCGTCTTTGTTACCGCGTCATACAGGAATAATCCCCTCCCCTTTTTATCGATCGCGAAGCCTTTCGCGATTTCAACGGATAAACTGCCCCCCTTTTTCTTGATGGGCGAGACCTTTAATTCGTCTGCGACTCCCGGCACGATACCCGCTCCCCGAAAAATGACATTGTAAAAATTCTCTTTCGATAGGTGGTAATCCTGAACCTCATTGAACAATTTGGGTGTTGCGGGCAAACCCGTAAAAAAATTCGGTTTTCGAAATTGCTCCATTCCAATACCTCTTTACTGTTTTATTTTTACCCTATATTCCTCTTTTTGCCAATAACCTTTATTGCCTTTATTCGGCCGCATTCTTCTGCGGCCCGTTACGATACCTCAACGACGCCGTCCTGTGACGTCGGCAAAACCCGTCCCGTCCCTGTTATGAGGACCAATCGCTATTCAATGAACGATTCTCCCAGAATCATTACCGGTTCTTCCTTTTCTTTCTTCTCTCTGGGTACGAAATCCAGATAAAAATCTGCGTGCGCCGGTTTTTCCGACTGTATTATCTGATTGATTTTTCTGATCGCATCAAGTGAAAAATAATCCGCTTCAACCGGAAACACAACGGTGAAATAATACGGTGAGGTACTTCTTTCCAGAACCCTGCTGTTGATCAGGTTCTCGCCTTTGAGGATATATTCGTTCAAGGGTTTGTAATTTTCAATGATGTGCGGTTTTACGTCCGTCATGATTTCGAGATATTCGGCAAGCCCACGCGATGTTCCACGCCATTGATAAATGCGCACGATATTTTTTATCAGACTCCTCATCTTTTCTTCGGATATCGCATAATTGACATTAACGGAAAACCACGAGCCGAGCCATTTATAAAAGGCCTCCGGGGCCTGAAGCGGATTGAAATATTGCTCGATATTATCGAGTTTCACATATATGCTGTTGAGAAGATGCTGAAATATCCAGAGGTACTTCTTGAGCAGCGTGTTTGACTGGAAAACCGACGGTAAATAAGCGAGGGGATGTGAACTGGATATCTTCACATTGATCGACGTTCCCACGGGCACCGTCGTACCGGGGGAAATACTCTGACCGATCACCGTGAAAATGTCTTTCCCGTCATCGAACTTGATATCCCCTATCTGCAAACCTTTTGACGCAATAAATTGCAGCGCCATGGGGAAATACATCCCGGTAATATCGGGGACACAGATATTTTCCTCCATCTTGTTTTTCAAATGAGTCTTGTCCAATTCAGTACCATGAATCAACTCAGCCACCTCTTGTTTTTTACCGAATGTTAGCGTCTGTCAGGCTTTATAAATATACACTTGCCATAGTCCTTTTTCACAAGGCTCTTCAATCCCTTCCGAAATTCAACTGATGTTGATGCACGTCATTGTTTAAGCCCGGTACATTTTCACGCCCATTTTCTGATCAATATCCTTATATTCTGTTTCCCGTCAACCTCTTCTTTTACGATATCGTAGCCTTTATCCTTTATCCTGTCCATAACCGTACAATAAGCATACTTCTGGGTCAGTTTATTGATATAATCTTCCCGGGTGATCCCGGTGTATGTTTCAACCCCCCACCAATCGGCGACGAACTCATATGAACCTTCCTTATTTTCGACAAGTCCGACTGAATAGGACGAACCCGTCTTTAATTCCATAAGGACCTTTTCTTTTTTCCCCTGCCATCCGGTGATGGTGACATCCTGCGTTTCCCCTGCTTCAGTAAATTCGATATCAAGTTCTTTAAGGGCCTCTTTAAACGTACACAAATCCCTGATTTGAGTCTTCACTCTTGTAAAATGCGACATACGCTTCCCTCCCCCTATTGCGTTTTAATCTATTTCAAAAGCCACAACACCGTCTTTTTTCGAAATTTCATGGGTCAGTGCTATAATCTCCCCCAATGACATATTCGGGAAAACCTCGGTGAGTTTGACTCTGCCGATCTCTTCCGTTTTCGCCATATCGTTATAGATGGTTCCTTCAAGATTTCTCCTGATACCTTTAGTACTCGAACCGAGACCGATATAGATACTCACCGCCTTGCCCCGTTTGTAATGGACTTCCAGAATTTTTCCCGACAAGACTTTCGGCGCTCGCGTCGGAACCGGTTCCGAAGACTCTTTTTCAACGGGTTTATCACCGGCGGATTTCTCTGCCGGCTTGTCGTTCTCCGGGAACAATTCCTCGAGAACAAACGGTTCGGCTCCCCCGCTTGTCTTACATGCAAGGACACCCATGATCGTCAATACGGCGATCATGCCGGCATATATTATTCTTCTCATCTTGTCCATATCATATCCTCCTCATACAAGTGCGTTTTGCATAACAGCCATTCGCCCGCAAGCGATCAGTATTAAAGAAAAAACCGACATTTTCCCGCATCATGAAATCCACGGGAAAACCGTGATATCCCCGATACAAGGCAGCGCGTCCCTGCTATGATCCATATCTGACCATGTTGTGCGGTTTTACACTGTCCGACCCGCTTTCGGCAGCCCACAACCGGGCTGCCGATTCATGAACCATTATTCGCCAAGCGGTTTTTGCGTAATTCTGAAGATGACAAACTCAGCCGGCTTCGCCGGTGCAATACCCACTTCACAAATGACATAACCCGCATCAATCGATTCGGGGGGATTCAATTCGTCATCACATCGAATATAAAAGGCCTCTTCCGGAGAATCGCCGAAAAGCGCCCCGTCCTTCCATATCCGCAGGAGAAACGCCGTTATATTTCTGACGATCTTTTTCCAGAGGTCACGTGTATTCGGTTCGAACACGACCCAGTTCGTCCCGTCCTGGATCGCTTTTTCCACCATACAAAAAAGCCGCCGCACATTTATATATCGCCATTCGGAATTCGAGCTGAAGGTTCGTGCACCCCATACCCGGATTCCGCGTCCTTCGAACTCCCTGATACAATTGATCCCTTTCGGATTGAGAAGTTCCTGCTCGATATCGGTCAGCGGATATTTGACACTGATCGCACCGTTGTAAATTTCATTCGCCGGTGCCTTGTGAACGCCGCGTTTACTGTCGACGCGTCCGTATATCCCCGCGACACCGCCGCTGGGAGGTGCGTATACCTCTTTTTCAAGTTCAGTATCGTACATGCCCACCCACGGAAAATAATAGGCCCCCATCATTGAATCCCTCGGCATCGGAATCGTATCGAGTCCTTTTTCGATTGTCTCCGGCGCGTCAAGAATAGCCATACGGAATCTGTGTTTTTCACAATGACTCAACAGCGCATCCTGGGCCGCAGGATCGACAACCCCGGGTGCACAGACCAGGGAAATATCGGTAATTCCGTCAAACGCGAAAAGACCGGTTTTCTTTCCGGGCCCTTCATCCTTACCGATGATGAGCTTCGTCAGATCGGGCGGGTTCTCAATCACATCGGGCTTGTCGGACGCGACTTTTTTTTCTTCCTTGACATCTTTCGCTTCCGCAGCGGCCGGCGTCGACGGTTTCGTATCCTTTACCTTCTTCAGGTTATTGA
The DNA here is from genome assembly GCA_016930085.1 of Spirochaetales bacterium. NCBI lineage: Bacteria > Pseudomonadati > Spirochaetota > Spirochaetia > Spirochaetales > Spirochaetales bacterium. Next base: position 5,372 of record JAFGHO010000099.1, on the reverse strand, counting down.
TATAACATTTTGTTCCGCCGTTTTGAAAGAAAAGGTATACTCCGTGCGCGAGCCATCCGTTACTGTTCAATCCGCCGAATGTCCTCACATAATGAGACCAGTTGGTGATCATGGTCGGTTCATTGACCGGACCTTTTTCCGCGACACCAAGGAAACCGACGATATTTGTGGCCCCCGCTTCGATTGGTTTGGAACCGCTTTCGACTTCTTCGACATATACACCGGGTGTTAAATATTGTGGCATTTTTTCCTCCTTTAACCATAATATCACATTATATTATTGAAACCGTAAATAATTAATTTTCCGGCTTTTTTACCGTCTCGAATTTTCTTTCCTTTACCCGTCTAAACACTTCCTGTTTGCCCGAATCGATGCCGAGTCTCAAACGGTAGAAAAGTGAAGGCCGGTAATCGAGGTTCATCGCCGAAAAAACCCGTATTTGTTCGGGCAGCGGTAAAGGCGACGAGGCTTCAATAAGAACCGGATTCCCCTCGTTTTCAACCCAATCGAATCCGTCGACCTCGATGAGATAATCATCCTTGAACAATTTGACGAGCGCCCCCATCATTCTGCATGTTTCTGCGTGTTTGTCGGAATACGGAGTTACCATATAGGTGAGATTCACCATCGTTGCCGGCACCATGAAATATTCAATTTCATGGTTGTTTTTATCTATCCCTTTCATTTTGATCTTGTCATACCGGTTTTGTATACCCGTCTCTTCGATTCCGATCAAAAGCACATTGATAAGGGGAAATTTCTCCCTGAGTTTGTTTCTTTCCGTCTCCATGCAGATATTGATACCCTTGATAGTACTTTTTATCCCGGTTATCTTTTGCAATAGAGCGTCCGTTACCCTCTCGATTATCGCCGATTGTTCCATAGTCTAAAAATGATATTTCCTGTCGATTATCGTTATCGAATCGATATGGATAAGACTGTCCTCATCGAGAATCACCTTGTCGATCTGTGCGCCCAGGTCATTATCCCTTATCTCGATTTCAACAATATAGTATATACCATCCACTTTTTCAAGCACATTATAGATTTCATTCCTGGTCAGGGCCATTCCGAACGGCCAGCCCCTTCCGTCCAATCCTCCGGTGATCGGATGGAGGGCCCTTCTGATACAATGTTCCACTTCCGCCTTTATCCCCTGAACTTCGGATACATCTTTTTTAAAGATCAGCTTGACCTCAACCGATATATTCCGGTAAGCCGGCGGTTCCACACGCAGCCGTGTTCCCACCAGTTTCCTCGGCTCCAGAAACTCCTTTACCCTCCGTATAAGTTCCGATGAGGGATTTAATTTTTCCTTAAGATCGATATCCCTCGGATCGAGACGGGGGACGATAACGAGAATAACTTCACCGTGACTGCCGCATTTCGAAAGGCATTTCGCCCTTGCGACGGAAGACGATGCCTCCATGGCGAGCCATTCGTAATCCTCGGCCGTCACCGCCCTGTTCAAATTACGAAAGACATTCGACGCCCTTGTCTTGAGGCTTTCGATACTCTCCAGATCGGCCCCGCCTTCGGCAGGATAATGATTTACGGCGCCGGAAACATAGGGTATATTTTCCCTGAGTACGGTAATCGCATGGCCGCCGATATTGCCGGAAACTCCGCCGCCCGTTTTATATTTCATCAATTTGATATTGTTCTTCATTCTCGGGGGAATCATCCCGCGCGTTCCGTCGCCGAAAATAATGACGGAGGAAAGATAATCGATGCAATAATGCCGGGAATACGGTTTTGAGGTATAAAAATTTTCGACTTCATGGTACCTGATCCATATTTCCTCCCTGTCTCCGTTTCCCTGATTCAATACAACGATAGCATCCCCGCCTTCTTCCTCGAGAATAAGCTCTTTTTCCGTTTCAGGAGGAATACAGTTTTCCTTAACATACAGCTCGATACCGGGCAAAATCGGTTTATGGAAAATTTCAAACCGTTGCGCGGGCGCTCCGTTGCTCGACCCGAGGAGTTCATTCCTGAAAGTCTGTTGATTGAACGCATAAACGGAATTGAGGAGTAGATCATGGACAATGGGAGAAAACTCAAAGCTGCCGGATTCGAAGAGTATCCTCATCCAGTAAAGCTTATGTCCGAACTCGTTTTTGATTTTATGGTTTTCAGGCGTTCTGAATTCGACAAAACCCGATTCGTGAAAACTGTCCGTATAGTCGTTCACACTCAGGTTCGTCCATGATTTTCCATCCCAATATTCCCATCGCAGTGTGAGCACCCGCTTGCTTTTCATATCCTTCACGCCGGTCCGTGAAAGATCGACGACCATTTCCCGCGATGGTCTCACCTTTTTTTCTTCATTCAATTTGAAATAAATACCGGTATCTCCGGGAGGAAACTCCCTGTCGAACCCAAGATAGGTAATCGGGCATTTTTCCTTCGTTATATTGATAATTTTATAAAAATCCGCGAATTTTTCGTCGTCCCGGCTTTCCGAATAATGCGCTGCGTTTTTTTCCGTAAAATCCTGATAGCTGTACTCATTATACACCTTCAAACATTCGGGCGGCTTTTTGTCCGCCCGGTATGAGAGGCGGATGTACTTGATCATCGGCGGTTTAACCGGCCGCTCGTATATCCACTCCCATTTTCCCTCTTTCGTCTGAACATATTTACCGGCCGTACCAAAATCACCCGCGCTGATTCGCACGCGGATCCAGTAATTCTCTTCCCCATTGACCCCCGTCGTTTTCATGTCTGAAGGACGATGAAATCGCACAAACCCGCTTTTTGTCAGGGCGTTCGTTTCATCCCTGAACCTGTACCAGTCTTCCTTGCCGTCGGTCTTGACCACGCCGCTTGTCGTCGTTCCTCCCAAAGCCAGCCAGTTTTTCCCGTTCCAGTATTCATATTTGAGAAGGAGGTCCTTGTGAGGTTCCGCCTTGTCGACACCGGCCTCATCACTCAATGCGATATGAATGATGATTTCCGAGTCTTCCTTTGAAAAGACTTCGTTTGAGGCAATGTAGAAAGCGTCGTTGTAACCCGGTATGTCGACAAAAGGGGTAAATGTTTTTGTAATATCGATCGGGTGGAAAATCATGTTTTCCGTGTTGCAGATACATGCGTCCGGATTCAATCCTTCACCGCCGAAAAGCAGGTTAATGCTGATACTGATAATATCGAAGCATTTTTGTTTCTCGGGCTGATCGACTAAAGACGCCCTCAGGAAGTAACCGGTCTTCCCGTCTATTTCCGTTTCATCGATTTCGATCGGACCGGAAAAAAACAATTCATTGTCCCTTTTCTTGAACTTTTGTTCCAGTTCCGGTTCCGCGTTCTGAATCACTAAAGCTCGTGTATAATCGATCAGCACCCACTTTTTACCGTTCCAGTACTCCCAGCTCAGGAAGTTGATAATCTCGTCGTCAAAACCGGTAATACTGTAAGGGCTATGAAATACCAGATTGCAGACATTATTGTCGGCAAGGAAACCAAGGACCGGATCGGATATGTAGATATAACGGTTGATTTCATTAGTACCGGAAAAAAGGAAAAATCCGTGTTTCTTGCGTTTTTCTTCGGGTATCGCCAGATTGTCCGTTACCCGCCCGTCATATGTTCCGATGCACGATGCGAGGCGGGTATTTTTTACGCAGACGTCGTTTTGGGTCTCGAATACGATCGATCCGGCGGATTCGGTTTTCGTGGTCGAAAGCTGCGTTCCCTTTTTGATCTTCACGAAACCATCGTAACCGTCAACGAGTGAAAAAGAGATGAGGGCTTTAGCGGGTTGCGGTTTCATAAAGGAAAGTCCGATGAGGTCGAGCAGGGTGAGATATGTTTTTTCCGGAACCCTGTTCAGCCTGTATATCGTCATTTCCATCATCCACGCAAACAATTCGATCAAGGTGATGCCGGGGTCTGTCGGATTATGATTCGTCCATTCGGGACAGTAATGCGGTATAAGACGGATCGCCTCATCGACGATTTCCTGATAGGTTCTGTCATCCAAATTGGGACTGGGTATCACTTTCGCCTCTTTCCAGATAAAACGGATAAACCATATTAAAATACGTATTCACCGATCTGATCCTGTATTCGATATTGATATTTATTCTCGATTCGTCATGCTCATCCGTAAACGCCTCGACTTTTTCCAGAATAATCCGCGGTTCCCATTTCACAAGCGCTTCCTCGATATAATGGCAGATAAGATTCTGGGTTTTTGCATTATTCGGGGCAAATACAAGGTCATTGATCGAACATCCGAAATCGGGCCTCATGATTCTTTCGCCCTTGTTTGTCGAGAGGATAAGCCGTACCGACTCGGCGATACTTTTCTCAAAACAGGACATCTCGACATTTCCCCATTGATCGATCTCGAACGGAAACGCCCAACCTGCACCTAAAAAACTGCCTTTTCTCATCGTATAATTACTATCACTTTTTTTACTGTTTGCTTATCTGTATGCACGAAATATCTTACCGATAACGAGTCCTGTTTATCCCTCAATAATCAAACGAACGACCGCACCATCGGCAATCAGCCCAAGCCTACCATAATTGCCGTGACCTGTCAACACCCAAATAACCGGAGACGGAACGATTGACACCGGCAACCGGAAAACGATATAACTATACGTATGGCTGTACCTGACGGCGGAACGATCAATGCAATGTTTTCGACATATATGAAACATCTGGGCGCGGGCCATTACCGGGAGGCCATGAATCGCTTTCTTGATGCATATCATACATATCCCAAAGAAAAAGGATTCTTCTACGGTGTCATCGTCGCCGCTTTATTGGCGTGCGGAGTGTCCGAATGCATACGTTTTCTCGAAAAAGAGAAGGATCTATCCCCTTTCAGGGAAATTATGCTTAAAATGCTTGCCTTTTTAAAAGCGAATCCGGTTTTTGAATCATTACCGGCACCGGCCGCTCTTTACGATATCGGCCTTTTTTTAAAAAACCGTGGTTTTTATACGGATGCCGGGCTTTTCTTTTCGACGATTCGCGACCTGAAACCGGATGATCGCAAGACGATGACCGCACTCGGAGAACTGGCCTTTTTCGAAGGGGATTATGATCGCGGATTACGCTGTTACTGCAGGGCGGCGAAATTATCCCGGTAAAATGAAATAAATAAAAACATACGATACATACGTAATTACCCCGACAACGATATCGTTCCGACATATTCGCCGCAGCCGGTATCGACGTTACCCGCATCACGCGATAACGGCCCCATGAAGTGATATTCCCCGTCAATATTCATTGAAAAAATCCGTAAATACTCATCATTATTATGGTCTTTACTTTTTCAAGTAAACAATATATAATGGAGCCGGTATTATCGTAAAAAGGAACATGCGATGAATAATTATTACCAGTACGG